>NZ_JACNDU010000040.1:0-35525 GCF_017351735.1 Pseudomonas sp. FW300-N2A2
GGTTACTTGGCGCTTCTCCAAGTGACTCGCCGTAAGGGCGAAACCAATAGCCGCCATTACCCCAACAACGGATATACACCCAATCAAAAAATGAGAGCCCCACAGTATCCGTTTACAATGCCCACACCTCCCGCACCGGCCACCCCATGGACATCGACCTCGCCCGCACCTTTCTGGAAATCGTCCGCCACGGCAGCCTCGCCGCGGCCGCTGAAAAACTCCACGTCACCCAGACCGCGATCACCGCACGCGTGCAGAAACTCGAAAGCCAACTGGGCAGCACACTGTTCGTGCGCAACCGCGCCGGCGCCCGTCTGACCCCGAACGGCGAAGCATTTGTGGTGTACGCCAATCAACTGGTCGAAACCTGGGACGCCGCGCGCCGGGACTTGCCGTTGCCTGAGGGTTACCACGACGTATTGCACATCGGTGGCGAAGTCAGCCTGTGCAACCCGCTGATGCTCAGTTGGGCCGGCGAGCTGCGGGAGAAGATTCCCAGCCACGCGCTGCGCATGGAGATCCGCGACGGCGAAAACCTGCTGCGCCAACTGGAACTGGGGGTGTTGGACGCGGCGCTGGTCTACCAACCGGAGTACTGGCCGCGCCTGCAAGTCGAACAGGTGCTGGAGGAAAAACTGGTCCTCGTGCGGTTTCCCGGTAAACCCGATCCCTATGTCTACATCGACTGGGGCCCGGATTTCCGTCGCCAGCACGATGCGGCTCTACCGGAAAAAGCCAAGGCGGCCCTGAGCTTCAACCTCGGCCCGCTGGGCTTGCAATACATCCTTGAAAACGGCGGCAGTGGCTATTTCCGTACCCGCGTGGTGCAGAGTTATCTGGAAAGCGGCGTACTGGAACAGGTGCCCAAGGCCCCGGAATTCAGCTACCCGACCTATCTGGTCTATTCCCGCGACCGCGACTCGGCAACCCTGCAACGGGCCTTCGACCTGCTGCGTCAAGTCATCCAGTCCGATGAAGACTGGTCGCAACGCTGGAACCCGCTGACCTGAGTCCGCTTTACACCGGATCATGGCGTTTGTGTCCTCAAGCTTCGGTCCGCCTTGCACGGCGGGATCGTCTAATCTGCTGGGACAACAATAACCACAGGTGACCGCAGTGAGGCAGACCACCGAGGCTTTTCGCAACCGCTATCGCGCAGACATTCATCCCCTCTACAACCCCTGGTTGCACGGCGCCTTTGTGCTGCTGTTCGGTTTGCTGGCCATCGGATTGTTCTGGAGCACCGTGCACCAGGTGCAACCGCTGGAATGGCTGGCGGTGCCGCTGACGTTATTGTTCTTCAACTTTGGCGTGTACATGGTGCATCGCCACCTGGGGCATCACAAAAAGAGCTTCGCGCGGATGTTCTATGCCCGTCACGCCGGTGACCATCACAGCTTCTTTGCGCCCGGGCACATGACCTACGACAGTGCCCGTGACTGGCGGGTAATCCTGTTTCCGGCGTGGCTGATCGTGCTGCACACGCTCGTCATTACCCTGCCCGTCTGGTGGCTGCTTGAGCAGTTCGATGCCAACGTCGCCGGGCTTTTCGGTGGCTGCCTGGTCCTTGGTTACCTGACTTATGAAGTGTTTCATGCCTGCGAGCACCTGCCGCCCGAGAACCCGGTCACACGCTTGCCGTGGATCCGCCAGATGCGCCGTCTGCATGAGCTGCATCACCGTCGCGAGTTGATGCAGGAACGCAACTTCAACATCGTTTTTCCGCTGATGGACTACCTGTTCGGCACGCTCTATTGGGAGCCCGAGCCGACCTACCTGACGAGAGCGCCCATGACCAGCATGCAGCATCAGATCAACATTGCCGGCAACCCGATTGACGTGCTCGCCTACGCCAGCACCGTGACCCGTTGGCCCGAATGGCACCCGTCGTCGCTCAAGGTCGATGGTCCGGGCGGCTCGCTGCATGCCGGGGCGCGGTTCGAGGAAGACATCCGCGCCGGCGGGCGCGAGGGGCATCTGAGCTGGGTGGTCGACGAGTACCTGCCCGGTCGCCGCTGGATCGCGCGGGCTCATGGTGACAACGGACTGTCGCTGGTGGTGACTTACGAATGCACGGCCGAGGGCGATGGCACACGGTTTGTCCGTACCCTGGACTATCAGTTCAGCGGCCTGGCAATGCGCATCGCCAATCAACTGCTGCTCAAGCGGCGCATTGACCGTGAATCGGCAGCATCGATGCAGGCCTTGCGCGAGATGGCGCACAAACACCTGACCACCGCAGGAGCCAACGCGTGAGTCGAACCGTCAAGTTTCGTCATGTCGTGTTGTTGGTGATCGTGGCCATCGCGGCCTTTCTGCTGCTGATGCCGACCAAGGTGCAACCGGTGGCCTGGACTCCGCCGCCGGCACCGTCCCTCACCAGCGGCCCCTACGCCGACAATCAACGCCTCAAAGGTGTGGAGCGTGTCGGCGCGGCGGATATCGACGGGCCGGAAGCGTTGCTGCTGGAGAACAATGCGCTCATTACGGGCCTGCATGACGGCCGTCTGATCCGCACCAGCCTCGACGGCGAAGCCACCAAGGTGCTGGCCGATACCGGCGGCCGACCGCTGGGCCTGGCGCGTCACCCCAATGGTTTGCTGGTGATCGCCGACGGGATCAAGGGCTTGCTGTCGCTGGACGCCCAGGGTCGCTTGATTCCATTGACCACAGAGGCCAACAGCGTGCCCTTCGGCTTCACTGATGACGTGGTCATCGACAAGTCGGGGCACTACGCCTATTTCAGCGATGCTTCCAGCCGCTTCGGCTATGGCAGCGATGGCGACGCGATCATCGAGCATGGCGGCGACGGTCGCTTGCTGCGTTATGACTTCCAGACCGGTAAAACCACGGTCCTGCTGGATAAGCTGGAGTTTGCCAACGGCGTGACGCTGGGCCCGGACGATGCCTTTGTGCTGGTGAACGAGACCGGCGCCTATCGCATCAGCCGTTACTGGCTGAGCGGACCCAAGGCTGGCACCCACGATCTGTTTATCGACAATTTGCCGGGCTTGCCGGACAACCTGGCGTTCAATGGCCGGGACCGTTTCTGGGTGGCTCTGTATGCACCGCGCAACGCCCTGCTCGATGCCACGGCGCCGCATCCCTTCGTGCGCAAGATGATTGTGCGGGCGATGACGGTCTTGCCCAAACCCATAGAGAAACGCGGGTTTGTCCTGGGCCTGGATCTGGAGGGAAAGGTGATCGCCAATCTGCAGGATGGCAGCAGCGGCAACTATTCACCGATCACCACGGTGCGTGAATATGGGGAGTGGTTGTATTTCGGCTCGTTGAAGGCCAGGCACATGGTGCGATTGCCGCTCGCCACCGCGTTGCCCCAAGCACCCAATTAACCTGTAGGAGCCGGCTTGCTGGCGATAGCGGTGTGTCATCGAACGCTATTGGTGGATGACACACCGCTATCGCCAGCAAGCTGGCTCCTACAGGTTCGGTGTCGTTCAAAAGTTAACGGGGATCCATTTCGCTATGGGGTTCTGCGTTGTCGGTTTCCTTTCGGGAGCGACACGTCAGGACGGGACCTGAAGCTGTTGGACGATCTTCTCCTTGACCTGAAAGCGCTTCTCCTTGAGCTTCTTCACTGAGTCATCGCTGGACTTGGCCTGCTCTGCCTTCACCACTTCGGCATCCGCCTGCGAATACTTGTTGATCAGTGAATCCAGTAACGGATCCTTGGTGCGTTTTTGCTGGATATCTTCCTTTGAAAGTTTCAAATCCTGATAAAGGTCGTGTGGCACCGGCATGGAACACCTCCGTTTGTTGATCGGCGGCAAACGCGATCGATTGCGTTCACCAACTATCAGAATGGCCTCGGTTGGCGGGTTCTGTCGACCGCCTATCAGACCAGCGGTGTCCGTTCGTCGTCCTGGCGCTACGTATTGAGGGTTCTGGCGAGGAACGGTGCGGTCCGGCTTTTTTTGCTGCTGGCGACTTTCTGCGGCGCGCCCGCCACCACAATCTTGCCACCCTGATCCCCGGCCCCCGGCCCGATGTCGATCACCCAGTCACTTTGGGCTACCACGCGCATTTCATGTTCGACGACGATCACCGTGTGCCCCGCCGTCACCAGCGTGTTCAACTGTTCGAGCAAGCGATCGACATCCCGCGGGTGCAACCCGGTGGTGGGTTCGTCAAGCACGTAAAGCGTTGCCCCGCGCTGGTTGCGTTGCAGTTCGGTGGCCAGTTTGATGCGCTGGGCTTCGCCGCCCGACAACTCGGTCGCCGGTTGGCCGAGCCGCAGGTAACCCAGGCCGATATCGCGCAGCACTTCCAGTGAGCGGCGAATACCCGATTGCTCGGCAAACACTTCGACCGCTTCATCCACCGTCAATTGCAATACCTGCGCAATGCTCAAACCCTGCCAGGTAATCGCCAGCGTCTCGGGGTTGTAACGGGCGCCGTGGCAAGTCGGGCATGGTGCGTAGACGCTGGGCATGAACAGCAATTCGACGCTGACAAAACCCTCGCCTTCGCAGGTCGGGCAGCGACCCTTGGCGACGTTGAAGGAGAACTGACCGGCGTCGTAGCCCTTGGCTTGCGCCTCGGGCGTGGCGGCGTAGAGTTTGCGCACGTTGTCGAACAGCCCGGTGTAAGTCGCCAGGTTAGAGCGCGGCGTGCGGCCGATGGGTTTCTGATCGACTTGCACCAGCCGCTTGATCGACTCCAGCCCTGCGCTGACCTGACCGCCACTGACTTGCGGTGCATCGTCCTCAAGGCTCAACTCTTCTGCCTCGCTGTCACTGGCGGCGCGCCCGAGATGCGCGCCCACCAGTTCCAGCAACGCCTGACTGACCAGGCTTGATTTACCGGAACCCGAGACGCCGGTCACCGAGGTGAAACAACCCAGCGGAAACTCGACACTGAGGTTATTCAGGTTGTTGCGAGTGATGCCTTCCAGCCGTAGCCAATCGGCCGGCTTGCGGCTGGCTCGCGGCAGCCTGACCTGATCGGCGAACAGGTAGGCGCGGGTCTGCGAGTGCGTCACGTCGGCCAGGCCCTGCGGTGGGCCGCTGTACAGAATCCGGCCGCCATGCTCGCCCGCCGCCGGCCCGACATCGATCAGCCAGTCGGCGCGGCGCATGGTTTCCAGATCATGCTCGACCACAAACAGCGTGTTGCCCGCCGCTTTCAAGCGTTGCAGGGCTTCGAACAGCGCCTCGCCATCCGCCGGGTGCAGACCGGCCGACGGTTCATCCAGCACGTAAATCACCCCGAACAACTGCGAACCCAATTGCGTCGCCAGACGCAGGCGCTGCAATTCGCCGGACGACAACGTCGGCGTGCTGCGCTCCAGTGCCAGGTAACCGAGCCCCAGGTCCGTCAACGTGCTGACCCGCTCCAGCAAATCCTGGGCTATGCGTTGCGCGGCCAGGCGTTTTTCCACCGACAGGTTCGGCGTGTGGCGCACATCCGGTGCATGGGCGTGACCACTGGCGCCGTGGGCCACTCGCTGCTCACGGGCCTCGCGGGTCTGCTCGTGGGTCAAGACCTCGCCGGCCTCATCGGCCTGGTCGAGGTAACTGTGCGCCGCCACTGGCTTCAATACGTCGGCCACTTGCAGCAACGGCATTTGCGCCAACTCGCCGATGTCATAACCGGCAAAGGTCACCGACAACGCCTCGCGTTTCAGGCGCTTGCCGTCGCACAGCGGGCAAGGGCTGCCGAGCATGAATTGCGAGACGCGTTTCTTCATCAGCGCACTTTGCGAGTGGGTGAACGTGTGCAGGATGTAGCGCCGGGCACCGGTGAAGGTGCCCTGGTAACTCGGCTCCATGTTGCGCTTGAGCGCGACTTTGGTTTCTTCGGGTGTGAGCCCGGCATACACCGGAACGGTCGGGGTTTCTTCGGTGAAAAGAATCCAGTCGCGGAGCTTTTTCGGCAGGTCGCGCCAGGGTTTATCGACGTCGTAGCCCATGGTCACGAGGATGTCCCGCAGGTTCTGTCCTTGCCACGCCGAGGGCCAGGAAGCGACCGCGCGCTGGCGAATGGTCAGGCTCGGGTCCGGGACCATCAGCGCTTCGGTGACTTCATAGACCCGGCCCAAACCATGACATTCAGGGCAGGCGCCCTGGGGCGTGTTCGGTGAAAAGTCTTCGGCGTAGAGCATCGGTTGCCCCGGCGGATAGCTGCCGGCGCGCGAATACAGCATGCGGATCAGGCTCGACAACGTGGTCACGCTGCCCACCGAAGACCGCGTGCTCGGCGTGCCCCGTTGTTGTTGCAAGGCGACCGCTGGCGGTAGGCCTTCGATCGAGTCGACATCCGGCACACCGACCTGGTCGATCAGACGCCGCGCATACGGCGCCACGGATTCGAAATAACGGCGTTGCGCTTCGGCGTACAGGGTCGAAAACGCCAGGGATGACTTGCCGGAACCGGAGACACCGGTGAACACCACCAGCGCATCACGGGGGATATCGACGTCGATGTTCTTGAGGTTGTGTTCACGGGCCCCGCGTACCCTGACCATGCCGGAAGGAGGATTGGAGGTGCGCTTTGAAGTCATCAGGTGGCCTTGATCAAAAAGTTCGAAGGATTAACGCATTGCCAGGAATTTACGCGAATCCAATTGTAGGAGCCGGCTTGCCGGCGATAGCGGTGTGTCAGGCGATATCTTTATCGGCTGGCAGGACGCCATCGCCGGCAAGCCGGCTCCTACAATTGGATCGGGGTTCAGCCGTTGAGGACGGTGCGGACCATTCGGGTCAGCGCCTCGGGACCATAGGGTTTGCTCAGCAAAAAGGTATCGGGGCTGAGCTGGTGATTGCGCGAAATAATGTCACGAGTGTGGCCGGACGTGAACAGTACGGCCACCGGTGGCGTTTGCACTTTGGCCCAGGCGGCCAGGTCCGAGCTTTTGATCAGGCCGGGCATGACCACGTCGGTGAAAATCAGCTGAACCACCACGCCATCGAGCAACATCTGCATGGCGGCATCACCGTTGGCGGCGGTCAGGACCTGATAGCCCTCCTCGCTCAATAATTCCACCGCCGACGCGCGCACCGCTTCATTGTCCTCGACCACCAAAATGGTTTCATGCCCACCGCGTTGCTGCGTGTCATGGGTCGCTGTTTCACTGAGCAACGGGCGCAGGCTGCGTGGAAAATACAACTGCACGCGCGTGCCCTGTCCCTCGACGCTGGACATCTCGATGTGCCCGTCACTCTGTTTGACGAAACCGAACACCATGCTCAACCCCAACCCCGTACCCTGACCATCGGCCTTGGTGGTGAAAAACGGTTCAAACGCTTGCGCGAGCACATGCGGTGGCATACCAAGGCCGGTATCCGCCACGG
Organism: Pseudomonas sp. FW300-N2A2; assembly: GCF_017351735.1. Lineage (NCBI taxonomy): Bacteria > Pseudomonadati > Pseudomonadota > Gammaproteobacteria > Pseudomonadales > Pseudomonadaceae > Pseudomonas > Pseudomonas sp. FW300-N2A2. The sequence continues at coordinate 7,314 of NZ_JACNDU010000040.1, forward strand.
CGACACGCACGTAATCGCCAGGCGAAATACCTTTGCCCGCACAAAACTTGCGGTCGAGGGTAACGTTCTCGGCGCTCAATTCAATGGTGCCTTCGCCCGCCATGGCGTCACGGGCATTGATCGCGAGATTGAGAATGGCGTTTTCCAGTTGGTTGCGATCGACGTTGATGTGCCAGGACGCTTGAGGCAACCGCACATCGATCTGGATGGTTTCGCCCAGCGCCCGTTGCAGCAACTCGCCCAGGCCTTCGAAGATCTGTCGTGGGTCGCAGACCGCCGGCGACAGCGGCTGACGGCGGGCGAAAGCGAGCAATTGCGAAGACAGTTTCGCGCCCCGCTCCACCGCTGCAATCGACGCCGAGACCCGACGCTGCACGTTGGCATTGTCCGGTTCATGCCGCGCCAGCAGGTGCAGGTTGCCGGCGATCACTTGCAACAGGTTATTGAAGTCATGGGCCACGCCCCCCGTGAGACCGCCGATGGCTTCGAGCTTCTGCGACTGGCGCAGTTGCTCTTCCGCCGCCAGCCGCGCTTCGACTTCGTCGGCGACGCGCTGCTCCAGGTTTCGGGTGAATTTGAGCAGGGACTCTTCGGCGGTCTTGCGTTCGTGGATGTCGATCAACACGCCGGGAAAGCGGAACGGCTCACCCTGCTCATCGAATTCGCAGCAACCGCTGGCCTGCACCCACAGGTAACTGCCGTCGGGACGCAGGACCCGATATTCGGCGTTGAAAGGTTCACCGGTGGTGATGGATTGATTGACTTGCTCATTGACCCAACTGCGGTCGTCGGGATGAATCCGCGCTTCGGCGAATTCCGTTGGCAGGTTGCCCAGATCATGCTCGGCCGGGAAGGAAAAGGTCCGGGCAAAGCGTTCATCGCCGGAGAGCCGATTGCCTTTGATGTCCCAGACGAACGAGCCGAGCAAGGCACCGGCGTTCAACGCCAGGCGCACCCGTTCATTGTCGGCGTGGTAGGCGTCTTCGGCCTCCTGGCGCCGGCGTTCGGAGATCACATGCTCCGTGGTTTCGACCACCATCGCCATGACCCCGGCCGGCGTCCCCTCGTCATTCGCCACCGGGCTGTAATAGAGGTCCAGCCAGACGTTTTCGGGGACGCCGTCGCGCAACAGCACCAGCTCTTTGTTGCGATAGGACAACGTGCCACCCGCCAGACAGGTGTCAACCACATGACGATTGAAATCGGCGACTTCCGGCCAGCCCAGCTCCACCGGAGAGCCCAACAGATAAGGATGTCGGCCACCGGCGAACGACGAGTACGCATCGTTATAGATCATGTAGCCGGGGCGGCCCCAGAGCATCACCATCGGCAGCGGCGACGCGAGCAGCAATTGCACCGCGCTGCACAGGCTGGCGGGCCAGGTCTCCAGGCTTCCCAGTTCAGTGCGACGCCAGTCGAACGCACGGATGCGTCCGGCCATTTCACCGTTCCATCCAGCACACCCGTGGCTATCGTCTAGAAACTGCATCGACTGGCTCTGTGTCCTGTGATTGGCGCCCGTTTGTTTCGAGCACTGCGGATGCCAATGGTTTCATAGAGGTTAGCTGATTCTCGCGGTCCCCTCAGGGACCGGGAATCTGCGGCTGCTACAAATCCCTGTGGGAGCGAGACCGGCTTGCCGGCGATGAGGGCGTGACACTCGACATCTTCATCGACTGTTACACCGCTATCGCGAGCAGGCTCGCTCCCACAGGTACCAAGTCAGGTTTGAGTTTTGTGATCAAACCTCAATCAGGTGTTTGAGCGGGTGATACCCAGTCTTCAACGTGGCGGCGACGTCCAGGATCGCCTTCTCGATGCCGTTCAAATGGATGCAGGTCAGTTCGATGGCGGCGCTCTGGTTGCCGGCCTCGATGTACTCGATCAGGCGCAGGTGCTCATCGTCGCGGCAGGCTTCGTGGCTGTCGTCGTCCAGCGCGGCGGCGTACAGCGAGGCGCGGGAGATCAGTTTGCGGAACCAGTCCAGCAACACTGGATTGTTCAGGCTTTGCGCGAGTTTGATGTGGAACTCGCCGAGCAGATGGATCAGCCGTTCATGGTCGCCGTTGCGGTGCGCTTCATCCTCGAGCAACAGGTGATCGCGCAGGTCCCGGGTCACGGCGGTGTCACGACGCCGGCAGAGCTCGGTGACGATGCCGATCTCGATCAGGCGTCGCGTTTCAAACAGCGAACGGATCTCTTCATCGCTGGGCAACGACACCGATGCACCCTTATTGGGCTCGGTCGTCACCAATCCATCCGCCTCCAATTGCTTGAGCGCGGCACGAACCGACGTTCGGCTGACATTAAAAAGTTCGGCCAGCGAAGTCTCTCCAAGCTTCATGCCAGGACGCAGCGAACGCTTGCTGATCGCCTCGTAAACCCCTTGGTAGACGCGGTCGACCGTGGTCTCGAGTTTCTTCTCGGTCATTTCAACACTCCTTTAGCGCTAAACAACCGGCCCCAGGCGATGAGCAGCCTTTGAAAAAGGGGGTTGCACGAGCAGATTAATCCGGTTATTTGTAGATTGCATCCAGATATTGCATACAATAATTAGAGGATTGCACCATTATGGGTCAACCAATAGCAATCGAAGTGCGTAACGTCTCCAAGCGGTATTCCGACGATCCGGGGCTGGCTCCAGCCCTCGACAACGTGTCAGTCGACATTGCCGACAACGAATTCTTCACCCTGCTCGGCCCGTCCGGCTGTGGCAAAACCACCCTGCTGCGCACCATCGCCGGTTTCGAACACGTCAGCGATGGCGAGATCCGTCTCGCCGGCGAACCGGTCAACGACCTGCCGCCGTTCAAGCGCCGGGTCAATACCGTCTTCCAGAGCTATGCGCTGTTTCCGCACATGAGCGTCGCGCAGAATATCGCCTTCGGGCTCGAGATGCAGGGCCTTGATCACAAGGTTATTCCTCGGCGTGTCGATGAGATGCTGGCGCTGGTGCAAATGCAACACCTGGCCAGACGCAAACCCGCCGAGTTGTCCGGTGGCCAGCAACAACGCGTGGCTCTGGCGCGCGCCCTGGCGCCAAAACCGAAAGTGTTGCTGCTCGACGAACCCCTGTCGGCGCTCGACCTCAAGCTGCGTAAAGAGATGCAGGTCGAACTCAAGCGCGTGCAGAAGGAAGCCGGGATCACCTTCATTTTCGTCACCCACGATCAGGAAGAAGCCCTGACCCTGTCTGACCGCATTGCCGTGATGTCCGCCGGCAAGATCCTGCAGATCGGCACCCCCAACGATATTTACGAACGGCCGCAGCATCAGTTCGTCGCCCAGTTCATCGGCGACATCAATTTCCTGCCCGGTCATCTCAAGCGCGGCCAACAGAACGAAAAGCTCTTCGTGCCCAGCGGCATGCCGGTGGAGATCCCCTGCCCGGCCCAGGGTTTCGACGGCAACAACGTGCAACTGGCGTTCCGCCCGGAGCGCTCGCAACTGGTCGACGTCGGGCAGCCTCATCACCTGCGCGGTGTGATCGAAGCGGTGTTGTATGTCGGCACCGCGACGCTTTATCAGTGCCGCTTGAACAACGACATCAAGGTCATGTTGCGCGAGAACAACGAAGGCCTGAACCGTGGCCGGGTGGTCGGTGATCGTGTCGCGGTCAATCTGCCGCCCCACGCCTGCCTGTTGATGGAGGCCTGAGATGAGCGTCAGCAGCACTTCCCCCGCTCTCAACCGTGCGCTGTTGCTCAGCCCGGTGGTTCTGACTTTGCTGGCACTGATCGCGATTCCGCTGGGCATCATGGGCTACATCAGCCTGTTGCCGCGCAACGTCTACGGCGGCGTCGACTGGCAAGCCAACTGGCAATTGCAAAGCTACGTGCAGCTGTTTTTCCAGGAAGGATTCGACGGTGAACTGGAGCTGAACTGGGTCTACGCCCAAGCCTTGTTGCGCTCGGTGTTCCAGGCCGGCGGCACGACGCTGTTGTGTTTCCTGTTCGGTTTCCCGGTGGCGTTGTGGATGTCGAGCCTGACCCCGCGCCGGCGCAACCTCATGGTCTTGCTGATCACCATCCCGTTCTGGACCAACCTGCTGATCCGCAACTACGCGTGGCTGATCATCCTGCGCGAACACGGTTGGGTCGCGCAGAGCCTCAACACGCTGTTCCCGCAGGCGGGCGGCATCACCCTGCTCTACAACGACTTCGCCGTCAGCGTCGGGCTGGTTTATAGCTTTCTGCCGTTCATGATTTTGCCGATCTATTCGACCCTGGAAAAACTCGACTGGCGCCTGGTGGAAGCGGCCTACGACCTGGGCGCCAACCGCTGGCACGCGCTGAAGCGAATCATCCTGCCGCTGTCGATGCCCGGCGTGATTGCCGGCGCGCTGCTGGTGTTCGTGCCGAGCCTCGGCGCCTTCATCACCCCGGCGATTCTCGGCGGCGGCAAGACGCTGATGATCGGCAACCTGATCCAGCAACAGTTCGGCACCGCGCGCAACTGGCCGCTGGGCAGTTCGCTGTCGTTCCTGTTGCTGGGGATTCTGCTGCTGTCGCTGGTGGGTTACGCCCTCTATAGCCGCAGCGCCGCCAAAACTCTACGTCGGGGAGCCACCGCATGATCGCCCTGCACCTGAAAAAACTGCCGCTGACCCGCGAAGTCAGCCTGCTGATCCTCGCGTACCTGTACGTGCCGATCTTCGTGCTGATCGCCTACAGCTTCAACGCCAACCGCTCGGCGACGGTGTGGACCGAGTTTTCATTCGCCTGGTACGGGCGGATTCTGGCCAACCCGTCGATCCAGACCGCAGCGCTGAACTCGATCATCGTCGCCAGCATCGCCACGGTCTGCGCCACGGCCATTGCGCTGCTCGCGGCGCTGGCGACTTACCGGCCGTTCTACGGGCAGAAAATGGTCGAGGGCGGGATCAACCTGCCGCTGATCCTGCCGGAGATCGTCACCGCTGTTGCCACCCTGCTGCTGTTCATGGCGCTGGGGATCAAGCTCGGTTTGCTGACGGTGATTGTCGCGCACGTCGGCTTCTGCATTCCCTTCGCGTACCTGCCGATTCGCGCGCGGCTCAATGATCTCGACAAAAGCCTGCTGGAGGCAGCGAACGATTTGTACGCCAACCCGTGGCAGGTGTTTCGCCGGGTGACGTTGCCGTTGCTGTGGCCGGCGGTGCTGTCCGGTTCGGTGCTGGCGTTCGTGGTCAGCCTCGACGATTTCATCATGACCTTCTTTGTTGCCGGGCCGGGTTCAACCACCTTGCCGGTGTACATCTTCTCGGCGATCAAGGCCGGCGTGACGCCGGAGATCAATGCGATCTCGACCCTGATGCTGGTGATTTCCATCGTGCTGGTGGTGCTGGCCTTCTGGCTGGGACAGCGCGGCAAAAACCAATAAATCCTGGAGCGCACAAAAACATGAAAATGAAAAAACTGTGTTTCGCCGTCACCGGTCTGGCCCTGAGTTGCTTCACCGCGTTCAGCGCACAGGCCGCCGAGCCCAAGGAGTTGTTCTTCTACAACTGGACCGATTACTACCCGGTGGACCTGCTGGCCAAATTCGAAAAGGAGACCGGCATCAAGGTCACCATGGACGGTTACGACAGCAACGAAACCCTGCTGGCCAAATTGCAGGCCGGTGGTGCGGCGTATGACGTGATCGTGCCGTCGCAGTCGATCATGCGCACGCTGATCAATCAGAACCTGCTGCTGGAAATCGACGCATCGACCCTGCCCAATTTCCAGCACGTCAAACCGGCGTTCCGCGACCCGAGCTTCGACCCCGGTCGCAAGTTCTCGGCGCCGTACCTGTGGGGCACCACCGGGTTCTCCTATGACAGCGCACGCGTGCCGGGCGGCAAACTGGACGATTCGTGGAAGGAGTTCTTCGAGCCACGCAAGGAACTGCAAGGCCAACTCGCCGCGCTCGACACCTCCAGCAGCGTGATCAACGCCGCCAGCCATTATCTCAACGTCGACGAATGCAGCGAAAACCCGCAGGACGCCAAGCGCATTCTGGAACTGCTGCAAAAGCAGAAACCGTTCCTGAAGATGTACAGCTCGGACAACACCGTCGACCGCATGGCCTCCGGTGAAGTGATCATGATGCAGAACTGGAACGGCTCCACCGCCCGGGCCACGTTGCAGAAGAGCAGCATCAAGTACGTGTATCCGCGCGAAGGCCTGGCGATGTTCCAGGACAACTTCGCCGTACCGAAAAGCGCGCCGCACCCCGGCAACGCGAAGATCTTCATCGACTGGATGATGAAACCGGAAAACGCCGCCGCCGTGTCCAATGCGATCGCTTACGCCAACGGCATTCAGAGCGACAAATTGATCGACGCCAAATGGCGGGTGATGGACGCGATCAACATGCCCGACGAGTTCGCCTCGCGCCTGCGCCCTGAGAAAGAGTGCAGCAACAAGGCGCGTGAGCTGCAGGACCGGATCTGGTCGAAGCTCAAGGGCTGATTGCTCGGCTTGAGACCGAGTTGCGGCCTTCGCGGGCAAGCCTCGCTCCTACAAGAGCAGCGCAGGACCTGTAGGAGCGAGGCTTGCCCGCGAAGAGGCCCGCCCAAACACCACAAAACTCGAGGTATGCAATGAATCACCCCCGCTGGCTGCGCAACGTGCGGCCCTACGGTTCCACCGCTGAAGACCTGCTGATCGAAAACGGCCTGTTCAAACAACGTCGCCCGGCATCGTCCGCACCACTGAATGCCACCGACATCGATGGCCAGAACCAGCTCCTCACCCCGGCCCTGGTGGAAAGCCACGTCCACCTCGACAAAACCCTCTGGGGCCAACCCTGGCGCCCGAACAGCGCCGGGCCGACGCTCAAGGACTACATCGCCAACGAGCGCCGCGTGCTGCGTGAAGTTCAGAGCCCCATCGCCGAACGTGCCGGCGCCCTGCTGGAAAACTGCATCGCCCGTGGTTCGCTGACCATGCGTTGCCACGTCGACATCGACCCGGATTTCGGCCTGCGTCATGTCGAAGCCATGCAACAACTGCGCGAACGCTACCGCGACCTGATCGACCTGCAACTGGTGGTATTCCCGCAAACCGGCCTGATCAGCCGCCCCGGCACCGCCGAGCTGATGCGCGAGGCCATGGCCCTGGGCGTGGAAAACGTCGGGGGGCTCGACCCGTGCGGCATCGACAACGACCCCGTCGCCCAACTGGATTTCGTGTTCAAACTGGCCAGCGAATTCGACCGTGGCGTCGACATTCACCTGCACGACAAAGGTGAACTGGGCCTGTGGCAAATCGCGCTGATCGCCGATTACACCGAGCATTTCGGGCGCCATGGCCGAGTGATGATCAGCCACGCCTATTGCCTCGGGATGTTGCCCTGGAGCCAGGTCAAACCCGTGGCCGAACGCTTGGCGGCGTTGGGCATTTCGTTGATGAGTTCGGCACCGGCCGATTGCGCGGTGCCGCCGTTCCTGGCGTTGCGCGAGGCCGGGGTGAACGTGTGCCTGGGTTCGGACGGCATCCGCGACGCCTGGTCGCCCATGGGTAACGGCGACATGCTGGAACGGGCGATGCTGCTGGCGTTCCGTTTCGACTTGAACAAGGACGAGGAACTGGCGGCGGCGTTTGCAGCGGCGACGGTGAATGGTGCGCTGGCGTTGGGCTGCGAGGATTATGGCGTGGAGCTCGGTCAACCGGCGGACTTCCTGTTGATGCCGGTGCAGACGCTGGGTGAAGCCGTGGTGTCGCGGCCGCTGCGACAGGTCTATCGGCGCGGCGAGCTGATTGCCGCGGGTGGTCGACTGCTGGAAAGCCGGTTGTGAAGCGCATCGCCCTGAAAAGCAGCTGCGTGGTCGGCTTCGACGGCACGCAGCATGTGCTGTGGCGCGACGGCGAAGTGGTGTTCGAGGGCTCGCGCATTGTGTTTGTCGGGCGTGGTTATTCGGGGCCGGTGGATCAATGGGTCGATTACGGCAACGCGCTGATCGGTCCCGGCTTCATCGATCTGGATGCACTCGGTGACCTCGATTCCACGGTGCTGACGCTGGACAACGGCGATGAACGCGACATGGGGCGGATGTGGTCCGAGGACTATCTGGCGGCAGGTCCGCGGGAGAGTTACAGCGCGGATGAAGAGGTTTTCAAATACCGCTACGCCTTCACGCAACTGATCCGTAATGGCATCACCACCGCCATGCCGATCACCTCAATGTATTACCGCGAGTGGGCCGAGACCTACGACGAATTTGCTGCGGTGGCCGGCGTGGCGGCCGAGCTGGGACTGCGGACTTACCTCGGGCCCTGCTACATGAGTGGCATGAGTTATTGGCGCGCCGATGGCCGCCTCGGGCATCACTGGGATGAAGCGCGGGGCCTGGCCGGGCTCGACTCTGCGGCCCGTTTTTTCCAGGATTTCGACGGTGCACATGACGGTTTGATTCGCGGCGCGCTGCTGCCGGATCGCATCCAGACCTGCACCCCGGCGCTGTTGCAACGCACTGCCGCACTGAGTCGCGAGCTGAATGCGCCGATGCGCTTGCATTGCTGTCAGGGGCTCGGCGAAGTGGCGATGGTCGAGCAGTTGCGGGGCGTTTCGCCGCTGGCCTGGCTGGAGCAGTTGAACCTGCTGACCCCGCGCAGCCTGCTGCCCCACGGCATTTACACCCAGGGTGATGCAGACCTGCAACGGCTGGTGGATGGCGGCGCGAACCTGGTGCATTGCCCGGTGGTGTTTGCCCGGGACGGCGAAGCGCTGAACTCGTTCGGACGCTATCGGGCCAAGGGCATCAACTTTGCGCTGGGCACCGACACCTGGCCGGCGGACCTGCTGGAGAACATGCGTCAGGGGTTGAACATCGCTCGCTTGATGGAGGGCGGCAGTTCACTGACCAGTGCCCTGGATTTTTACAACGCGGCCACGCTCGGGGGCGCCAAGGCATTGGGGCGTGACGACATCGGTCGTCTGGCACCGGGAGCCAAGGCCGACATCACGGTATTCAGCCTTCGCGGCCTGCACCTCGGGCCGCTGTTCGATCCCTTGAAAAACCTGGTGCTGGCCGGACGCGGTGACGACTGCATCGCCAGCTACATCGATGGCCGCTGCGTGATGCAGGACGGACAGGTTCAAGGTGTCGACTACCCCGCCCTGCAACGCCAAGCCCAACGACAATTCGAAACACTGATGCGCAGCCACAGCGACCGGGCCTTCGGCCGACCGGACTGGAAAAGCCTGTTCAAACCGGCCATCCCGTTCGCCGATGACTACAGCGCACAAGCGCCGCTGAGTGCGATTGATCCCCTTCCTTAGAGATTTCTGCCCATGCAAAGCTTCGACTTCAGCACCCTCAGTGCGCGGGACAAATACAAGATTCTGATCGGCAGCGTGGTGCCTCGGCCCATCGCGCTGGTCACCACGATTGATGGCGAAGGACGGATCAACGCCGCGCCGTTCAGCTTCTTCAATGCGCTGTCCGCCGACCCGCCGATCCTCGCACTGGGCGTGGAAAACTATGGGGACCAGAGCCCCAAGGACACCACGCGCAATATCCAGCTCAATCAGGAATTCACCGTCAATATCGTCAGTGATGCGCTGGTGGAAGCGATGAATGTCTGCGCCGTGCCTTTCGCTCCCGGGTTCGACGAACTGACCGCCGCCGGACTCACTGCGATTCCCGGCACCACGGTCAATTGCCCGCGGATCGGCGAGGCGCCCGTGGCGCTGGAATGCCGACGGATGATGGCGTTGTCCATCGGGCAGTCGCGGGAGATCATCTTCGGCGAAGTGCTGATGGCGCATGTGCGGGATGAACTGATCGACCCGAAAACCCTGTACATCGATCAGCTCGGGCTTGATGCGATCGGGCGAATGGGTGGGCATGGGTATGCGCGTACGCGGGATTATTTCGATCTGCCGACCCGGTCGTTGCAAGCGTGGACGGATGCGCCGGGCGGTGGCGAGCGGTTTTGGCCAGAGGCTAAGTAATCAGAAAGTCACCACAACCTGTAGGAGCCGGCTTGCTGGCGAAGCGGTGGTGGCAGTAATGACGCCATCGCCGGCAAGCCGGCTCCTACAGGTTCGGTGTTGTGCGAAATATTAACGGCATACCCACAATCATGTAGGAGCCAGCTTGCTGGCGAAGCGGTGGTGGCCGTGATGACGCCATCGCCGGCAAGCCGGCTCCTACAGGTGTGATTACTTCAGTGGAAATCCCGGCTGCGTACGTTGATGCCATCCAGTAGCGGACTCAGGTCGCTCAAGCGTCCGGCAATCAAATGCCGCACCTCGCCTTCCTTCTCCCAGCGCCCGTCGACCTTGAGCAACTGCGAGCCGACCAACACCTGCCGTTGCCGGTCGGCCAGGTCGCGCCAGACCACCACGTTGACGTTGCCGAACTCGTCTTCAAGGGTGACGAACGTCACGCCACTGGCGGTGCCCGGACGCTGCCGACCGGTCACCAGCCCGGCGACGCTGACCGGGCGGCCATGCTCGACGTCCAGCAACTCCCGCGAACTGCGACAGCGCCGGGCTTTCAGCTCACCCCGCAACAGGGCCAGTGGATGCGGGCCGAGGGTGGTGCCGAGACTGTTGTAATCCGCCAGCAGGTCTTCGCCCACCGTGGGTTTGGGCAATGCCACCGCGTCCTCTTCCTGGCTCGGCAAACCGGCGAACAAGCCCAATTGCTTCTGCACCCCCGCCACTTCCCAGCGTGCTCGATGACGATCACCGGCCAGCCCACGCAACGCGCCGGCATCGGCCAGTTGCTCCTGCGCACGGGCATCGAGCCGCGCCCGTTCGCCGAGGTCGGCGATGTCGATAAACGCCCCCTTGGACCTCGCGGCTTCGATACGCCGCGCATCGTCTTCGCGAAAACCCTTGATCATCCGCAGCCCCATGCGAATCGCCGGCTGCGCACCGATGACGGGTTCGAGGCTGCAATCCCAGTCGCTGGCGCGCACGTCCACCGGGCGGATCTGCAAATGATGCCGGCGCGCATCCTGCAGAATCTGGTCCGGGCTGTAGAAACCCATGGGCCAGCTGTTGATCAGCGCACAGGCGAAGGCCGCCGGTTCGTGGCATTTCAACCAGCAACTGGCATAGGTCAGCAAGGCAAAACTGGCGGCGTGGGACTCGGGAAATCCGTAGCTGCCGAAGCCTTTGATCTGCTCGAAAATCTGCGCGGCGAATTCGGGTGTGTAGCCGTTTTTCTTCATTCCGGCGGCCAGGCGATCCTTGTGTGGTTCCAGTCCGCCATGGCGTTTCCAGGCGGCCATGGAACGGCGCAATTGATCGGCTTCACCGGGGCTGTAGTCGGCAGCAACGATGGCGATCTGCATCACCTGCTCCTGGAACAGCGGTACGCCGAGCGTGCGCTTGAGTACCGCTTCCAATTCTGGAGACGGGTAAGTCTCGGGCTCCTGTTTGTTCCGCCGTCGCAGGTACGGATGCACCATGCCACCCTGGATCGGCCCCGGCCTGACGATCGCCACTTCGATCACCAAGTCATAAAACTTCCGGGGTTTAAGCCTCGGCAGCATCGACATCTGCGCCCGGGATTCGATCTGGAACACGCCGATGGTGTCCGCATGACCAATCATGTCGTAGGTTTGCGGGTCTTCGGACGGGATCGTCGCCAGGCTTAAATCAAGGTTGCGGTGCCGTCGCAGCAGATCAAAGCAGCGGCGGATGGCGCTGAGCATGCCCAGCGCAAGAATATCGACCTTGAGCAAACCGACCGCGTCCAGATCGTCCTTGTCCCACTGGATGATGGTGCGCTCGGCCATGGCGGCGTTTTCCACCGGCACCAGACTGTCCAGCGGTTGCTCGGAAATGACGAAACCGCCCGGGTGCTGGGACAGGTGCCGGGGAAAACCGATCAGTTGCCCGGTCAGGCTCAGCACCCGGCGCAACACCGGGCTCTCGGGATCGAAACCGCCTTCACGCAGGCGCTCCACCGGTGGTGTTTCATCACTCCAGTGGCCGCAGCAATCGGCCAGGGCATTGATCTGGTCCGGCGGCAAACCCAACGCCTTGGCCACATCGCGTACCGCGCCGGCCGCGTGGTAGGTGCTGACCACCGCCGTCAACGCCGCACGGGTCCGGCCATAACGCTGGAACACGTACTGCAAGACTTCTTCGCGTCGCTCGTGCTCGAAATCGACGTCGATGTCCGGCGGCTCGTTGCGCTCTTTGGAGAGAAAGCGCTCGAACAACAGCGTGGTGCGATCCGGATCGATTTCCGTGATTCCCAAGGCATAACAGACCGCCGAGTTGGCGGCTGAACCACGGCCCTGACAGAGGATTTTTTGCTCACGAGCAAACCGGACGATGTCGTGAACCGTCAGGAAGTAACTTTCGTAGCCCAGTTCGGCAATCAGCTCCAGTTCCTTGTCGATCTGTTTGAGCACCTTGGCTTGCGGGCCTTTTGGCCAGCGCCATGTGATCCCCTCTTCGGTCAAATGACGCAACCAGGACGAGGCCGTCTGGCCTTCGGGCACCAGTTCGCGGGGATACTGATATCGCAACTGGCCAAGGTCGAAGGTGCAACACCGGGCGATGGTCAAGGTTTCATCGAGCAATGCTTGCGGGTAGATCGATTGCAGCACGTCGAGGCTGCGCAGATGGCGCTCGCCGTTGGGGTGCAGGCGCAACCCGGCCTCGGCCACCGGCAGGTGATGACGGATTGCGGTCATGGTGTCCTGCAAGGCGCGCCGCCCGCGCGTGTGCATGTGCACATCGCCGCTGGCCACTGCCGGGATTCGCAGCTCCCTTGCCAACGTCATCAACGCACTCAATCGCCCGGTATCGTCCTGGCCGCGATGTAACTGGACCGCCAGCCACAGGCGTTCGGCGAAGGTTTGCTTCAGCCAGTGACCGGTTTGAAAATCATCCGGCGCATCCGGCACCCACAACGCCAACAGCCCCGGCAAAGGCGCGCTGAAATCCTCCCGCAACACCTGATACCGGCCTTTCTGCGAACGACGCCGCGCCCGGGTAATCAGCCGGCACAGGTTTTGGTAGCCCTCAAGGCTCTCCACCAGCAGCACCAGTTTCGGACCGTTCTCGATGCGCACTTCGCTGCCGATGATCAGTGGCAGCTCCACGGATTTGGCCGCTTGCCAGGCGCGGACAATGCCCGCCAGCGTGCATTCGTCGGTGATCGACAGCGCCTGATAGCCCAGTTTTTTCGCCCGCTGAAAAAGTTCGAGGGCACTGGAGGCGCCACGCTGGAAACTGAAGTTCGACAGGCAGTGCAGCTCGGCATAATCAATGCTCATGCGAACCACCCCTGCAACCACAACGGGCCGCCCTCACCGACCGTACGATAGGCCCAGCCCTGTTGGCCGGAACGGGTTTCGATCAGGTAGTAGTCGCGGCGCACATCGGCGCCGTCCCACCAACCGGACTCGATGCGCTCCGGGCCCATAAGGATGCGCGTCGAACCTTCGTGTACCGCTTGCGGCTCCGTCAGCAACCAGCCCGGACGCTGCACGCCAGGCATCACCGCGCAGCGCTGGCTCTCGGCACTGGCCTGCCACGCGCACTCCGGCCGGTGATCGGCCTGGAACCGCAAGCCCTGCACCGCGTCATCCCCCAACCGTGCGCGCAAGCGTTCGCGCAGTTGTTCCCAGGGCAAGGACTGCTGCGGGCGGTCATCGAACAGTTCCTGATACTGCGGAACGAAGGCCGGCAAATCTTCGGCGCGCAAACGAAACCCGCGCACCGGCGCCTCGACCTGAACCTGTTCCAGCCGCCCTCGGGCCAGTTCGAAGAGCATCGCCGGATCGCGCTCGGCGCTGAGCAGGCCGACCTTGATCACGCTGTCCGGCAAGCCGGCATGTTCCAGGTGCAGGTCAAAACGCTGCACACCGCTGTCGCGGCCGCACAGGAACGCCGACAGATCGCCGGTCAGCCGGCGTAACGGAAACAGCAGCGCCTGATGGGATTGCACGTCGAAATTGAGCTCGATGCGCACATCGAAGCGGTCCGGCGGCAGGTAGAACGCCAGTGCCAGCCGTCGTTCGCCAGACAGCGCGTCCAGATGCTTGAGCACCTGGGCCTCGAAACGCCGCGCCAGGCTCTGTCGCGGTAACGCCTGCACCTGGCTCAAGGTGCGCAACCCCATGCGCGACAACGCCGTGGCCACTGCCGGCTCCAGAGCGATCCGGTCGACAGGCAATTGCCCCAGATGATGCTGCAAGGCTTGAGCGTCCGGCACCACCAGACCGTCATACGCATTGGCCAATACCCGCGCCGCCACCGGGTTGGGCGCGGCAACAATCCGATGGCGAAAGCCCAGTTCGCCGAGTTCGGTGCGCAAGCGCGCTTCGAATTGCGGCCAGTCGCCGAACAGCCCCAGGCTGGACTCGATTTCAAACACCACCGCACGCGGGTAATGCACGCTGACCTGGGAGCTGAAGCGGTAGGCCCAGGCCGCGAGAAACTGCTGCCAGTGCTCGATCTCGGCCGCGTCGTATTCCGCCGTGACAAAGTCTTTGCTCAAGGCCTGCGCGGCGGTCATCGACATGCCGGGGCGCAAGCCCAGCGCCCGCGCCGAAGCGTTGACCGCCTGCAACACCCGACGCTGCGCCGGACCGGTCAGCAGCGCCAGCGGCTCATCGGGATCGGGGCGCTGACGCAGTACCGCGTCCAGCGCCAATTGCGGGAAGAGAATGCACACCCAGCGCATGGCAACCTCAATGCCCCACAGGGAAGGCAATCGGCGCCGAGCGGGCCAACCCGCCCCGGCACTTGAGCACGCGCAATTGCGCAGGCCTGGCATCGATGGCGATGCGCAGCGCGGCCGGTGACGGGTTGATCGCTTCATGGATCGAGCGGTAGGCGAATGCCAGGGTCGAGCCGGTTTCCGCCGCCACCTGCAAGCGCCGCAAGGCGCGGTCATCCGCCTTGTGCGGCCAGCACAGCACTGCGCCGCAACTGCCCGAACGCAGGCATTGTTCCGCCGCCCACAGCGCATCACGCTCGCTGGCCTGGATGATCGACAACTGGCGCAGATCAACCCCGGCGTTCTGCCAGGCTTGCGGATACGGCACGTACGGTGGCGCCACCAGCACGATGCGCTCACCCGCCGCCGACAACCGCGCCAGCGCCGGCCACACCAGTTGCAACTCGCCGACGCCCTGCCCGGCCAGGAGGATTTCGGTCAGCGCCGCTTCCGGCCAGCCGCCAGTGGGCAACGCCGCATCCAGCGCCACATGCCCGGTGGGTTGCGGGCTGACCGTTGGTGGCGCAGGCCGGCCCTTCCAGACCTGGCCGCCATTGAACAGCGTGTCCAGCGCAACGACGGCGCCCATCACCCTTGCCTCACCAGACCGCAGAACACCCCTTCGATGGCCAGGTCCTGATCGGCCTCGACGATGATCGGCTTATAGGCCGGGTTGCGCGGCAACAGGCGCACCGCATCGCCGACCCGCTCGAACCGCTTGATGGTGACTTCGCCGTCAAGCCGCGCCACGACGATCTGGCCATTGAGCGCTTCGGGGTTGCGATGCACGCCCACCAGGTCGCCATCGAGGATGCCGTCCTCGATCATCGAATCACCCTGGACCCGCAGCATGTAATCCGGCACCCGGGAGAAGATCGACGGGTCGAGCAGCAAGCGGCTGTGCACCTCGGCATCGGCACCGATCGGCGCCCCCGCCGCCACCCGGCCGAGGACCGGAATGTCCAGCAGCTCGGGGCGCGCTGGTTGCCCGAGCAAACGAATGCCTCGGGCCTGATGCGGATTGACCTCGATAAAACCGGCGTCGGTCAGCGCCAGCACATGCTTGCGCGCCACGCTGCGGGAGGCAAAACCAAAGGCCTCGCTGATTTCAGCGAGGCTCGGGGACTGGCCGTGCTCCGCGATTCGATCACGGATAAACGTCAGGATGGCAGTACGGCGGGGAGTCAAAGTCGTCATGGAGTACATTTGTACTCTTTTGGCTTTTTTATGGCAAGGCCCGCCAGTCAGCTCCCCTTTATCACGGGGCCCGGCATACCGCACATCCGGAGTCAGGCCCTACAACGTCCGCTGGCCATTGCCGATATCCTTGGCTTTCTCGATCCCCCACTCCATCGCGGCCTCCATGTCGAGAAAATGCAACGCCGGGTGATCATTCTCCTCAATGGCCGAGCCATCGGGTCGGTATACCCCGATGAACATTCCCAACGAACCGTCTCGCAGGATCTCGGCCTTGACCTTGATGCTGCAATCGTTCGACAGCGTTTCCGTATGAACCATGTGGCGCTCAGTCATCATCGCGTTCCTCCGGGTGATTGAATCCAGTAAAGGCGATCTGCAATCCCTGTTTCAAGTTCGACCCATCCGCCAAAAGGCGTGATTTATGGGGCACAAGACAGCGGCGTAATGCCACCTATACTACAAGCCACCGCCCCCTCGGGGTCTGCAATCCCAACAATAAAAAGCAGAGGTGGAACATGGTCTGGCAGCAAATCTACGATCCGTTCGGCAACCCGGTCATTTCAACCATCATGGCAGCTGTGCCGGTCGTGGTGATGCTCGCAGCCCTGGCCTTTTTCCACATCAAGGCCCATCTGGCGGCCTTGCTCGCCCTCGCCTCGGCGCTGGTCATCGCGATTTTCGCCTTCGGCATGCCGGCGAACATGGCAGGCTCGGCCGCCCTTTACGGCGCCGCCAACGGCTTGCTGCCGATCGGCTGGATTGTGCTGAACATCATCTTCCTGCACCGACTGACCACCGAAAACGGCTCATTCAAAGTGCTGCAGGACTCACTGGCGCGCATTACCGACGATCGCCGCCTGCAACTGCTGCTGATTGCCTTCTGCTTCGGTGCCTTCTTCGAAGGGGCTGCCGGTTTCGGCACACCCGTGGCAGTGACCGGCGCGATTCTGATTGGCCTGGGCTTCTCGCCGCTGGCGGCGTCGGGTCTGGCGTTGATCGCCAACACCGCGCCCGTGGCGTTCGGCGCTCTCGGCACGCCGATCATTACCCTGGCCAAAGTGACCGGCCTGGACGAAATGGAACTGTCGATGATGGTCGGCCGGCAATTGCCGTTTTTCTCGGTGATCGTGCCGTTCTGGTTGATCTGGGCCTTTGCCGGGTGGCGCAAGATGCTGGAAATCTGGCCGGCCATCCTGGTCGCCGGGGTCAGTTTCGCCGTGCCGCAGTTCCTGGTGTCCAACTATCACGGGCCGATGCTGGTGGACGTGATCGCCGCGCTGATTTCCATGGCCTGCCTCACCGGTTTTCTCAAGGTGTGGAAACCCGCGACCGTGCACACCTCCGCCGCGCTGTCCGGGCGCGTCGACAACTCCAAAATAGCCGAAGAACATGACGAGAAACCCATCGCCAGCGCGACCTTCGCCAGCGATGCCAAGCCTGCGGTCATGCGCGCGTGGATGCCGTGGATCATCCTCACGGTGTTCGTGTTCGCCTGGGGTACCCAAGGCTTCAAAAACCTGTTCGATACCCGCCCGGCGATTGATCCCGTGACCCACTCGGCCAAGCTCGACCCCCAAGGCAAACCGCTGCGCGAAGCGAACCCGATCTTTGCGCCGGTCGTCACCTTCGGCACGATCCACCAGCAAATCGAAAAGGTCCCAC
This sequence comes from Pseudomonas sp. FW300-N2A2, assembly GCF_017351735.1. Taxonomy (NCBI): domain Bacteria; kingdom Pseudomonadati; phylum Pseudomonadota; class Gammaproteobacteria; order Pseudomonadales; family Pseudomonadaceae; genus Pseudomonas; species Pseudomonas sp. FW300-N2A2. The sequence continues at coordinate 24,838 of NZ_JACNDU010000040.1, forward strand.
CGGTGGTGCCTGCGCCTAAAACCGAGGACGCAGTCTACAAGTTCACCTGGCTGACCAGCACCGGCAGCGGCATCTTGCTGGCGGCGATCTTTGGTGGGCTATTGATGGGTTACTCCATCCCGCAGTTGGTCAAACACTATCTGCGCACGATCTGGGTCGTGCGTTACTCGCTGATTACCATCGTCGCGATGCTCGCGCTCGGCTTCCTCACCCGCTATTCGGGGCTGGACGCGACCATGGGCCTGGCGTTCGCTGCGACGGGCATCTTTTATCCGATGTTCGGCACCCTGCTTGGCTGGCTCGGTGTGGCGCTGACGGGGTCGGACACGGCGTCCAACGTGTTGTTCGGCGGGCTGCAGCGGGTGACGGCCGAGCAATTGGGGCTGAGTCCGGTGTTGATGGCTGCTGCCAACAGTTCCGGTGGGGTCATGGGCAAGATGGTCGATGCGCAGTCGATCGTGGTGGCTTCCACTGCTACGCGTTGGTATGGGCATGAGGGGGAAATTCTGCGTTATGTGTTCTTCCATTCCGTCATTCTGGCGATTCTGGTGGGGGGGTTGGTGACGTTGCAGGCTTATGTGGCACCGTTTAGTCATATGGTGGTGGGTGGGCATTGAGCGCTGGGGGCATATCCGTTTCTGCGGTGATGGCGGCTGGCGGTTTCGCTCTTACAGCGAGTCACTTGGAAGAGCCCCAAGTAACCAAGGGCTCTTGCCCCTGTCGTTCGGTGGCTCGCTAATGCTCGCCATGCCCTCGCTCCGGTCCTGCTCCGTGGGCCCGCCGCCATCGGCCATCCATGGCCGGGGGCGGCTACCGCGGCATCCTTGCCGCGGTGCCCACTGCGCAGAACCTCCACTCGGCCTCTCGAGGGGGCGTGTACCGCAAAAGCAAAAACGAGGCGGCCTGCCAGCCGACCTGGCTCTTCTGACGTGTGCACACTCCCGCACTGTGGCTGCCGCACTAATTTTCGATGTTTGCACATTCCCCTGTAGGAGCCGGCTTGCTGGCGATGGCGGAGGGTCAGACACCTGTTTGTTGACTGAACGGACGCCATCGCCAGCAAGCCGGCTCCTACAGTTGATCGTGTATGTTCCGAACACACATGCATTTCCCTTGTAGGAGCCAGCTTGCTGGCGATGGACGTCAACGATAACGAGGGCTGTCTGAATGAACGCGTTGCCCAAACGATTTTCGCCGGCAAGCCGGCTCCTACAGGGAATCCCATACGCTTTTGATTTCCACCACTCATCAGGCCGAGCGTTAGCTCGCCTTCCGCTTTTGATCTTGAGGTACACGCCCCCTCGAGAGGCCGAGCGCAGGTTCTGCGCAGTGGGCAACCCGGCATGGATGCCGGGTTAGCCGCGCACGGCCAGGGATGGCCGATCGCGGCGGGCCCACGGAGCAGGACCGGAGCGAGGGCATGCCGAGCCACAGCGAGGCACCGAACGAAAGGGGCAAGAGCGCTTTGGTTACTTTCGCGCTTTTCGAAAGTGACTCGCCGTAAGGGCGAAACCCATACCAGCCATCACCCAAAAAATGGATATACACACAAAACCTGAGTAAACAGCCCGCTGCCCGGACACACACGATCGGAGTATCGTAAAACGACAATGAACATTCTCTACGATGAACGCGTTGACGGAGCGCTGCCCGACGTCAACAAGTCAGCACTGTTGCAAGCCCTGCAAACCCGTTTGCCGGCCCTGGAAGTGCTGCATCAGCAAGAAGAACTCAAGCCATACGAATGCGACGGACTCTCGGCCTATCGCACCACGCCCCTGCTGGTGGTCCTGCCACGCCATCTCGACGAAGTACAAGGCGTGCTCCGGCTCTGCCATGAAATGCACGTGCCGGTGGTCGCCCGTGGCGCCGGCACCGGTTTGTCCGGCGGCGCGTTACCGCTGGAAAAAGGCGTGCTGCTGGTCATGGCTCGCTTCAACAACATCCTGCACATCGACCCGGCCGCCCGCACCGCACGGGTCCAGCCCGGCGTACGCAACCTCGCTATTTCCCAGGCAGCAGCCCCCTTCGGCCTGTACTACGCGCCCGACCCTTCCTCACAGATCGCCTGTTCCATCGGCGGCAACGTCGCCGAAAACGCTGGCGGCGTGCATTGCCTGAAGTACGGCCTGACCGTGCACAACCTGCTCAAGGTCGACATCCTGACCGTGGACGGCGAACACCTGACATTGGGCTCCGACGCCCTCGATTCACCCGGCTTCGACCTGCTGGCACTGTTCACCGGTTCCGAAGGCATGCTCGGGGTGATCACCGAGGTCACCGTCAAACTGCTGCCCAAACCGCAGTCCGCCAAGGTGCTGCTGGCGGCGTTCGACTCCGTCGAGAAAGCTGGGCGAGCAATAGGTGACATCATCGCCGCCGGCATCATTCCGGGCGGTCTGGAAATGATGGACAACCTGGCGATCCGTGCCGCTGAAGACTTCATCCACGCTGGCTACCCCGTGGACGCCGAAGCCATCCTGCTGTGCGAACTCGATGGCGTCGAAGCCGATGTCCACGATGACTGCGACCGCGTGCGCCAGGTGCTGGAACAGGCTGGCGCCACCGAAGTGCGCCAGGCCAGGGATGAAGCCGAACGCGTGCGTTTCTGGGCCGGACGCAAGAATGCCTTTCCGGCGGTGGGTCGGCTCTCGCCGGATTATTACTGCATGGACGGAACGATCCCGCGCCGCGAGTTGCCCGGCGTGCTGCGCGCCATTGCCGCGTTGTCCGCCGAGTATGGCTTGCGCGTCGCCAACGTTTTCCACGCCGGTGACGGCAACATGCACCCATTGATTCTGTTCGACGCCAATCAACCGGGAGAGCTCGACCGCGCCGAAGCACTGGGCGGCAAGATCCTCGAATTGTGCGTGAAAGTCGGCGGCAGCATCACCGGCGAGCACGGCGTGGGCCGCGAGAAGATCAATCAGATGTGCGCGCAGTTCAACGCCGATGAGCTGACGCTGTTTCATGCCGTCAAAGCCGCGTTCGATCCCGGCGGTTTGCTCAACCCCGGCAAGAACATTCCGACGCTGCACCGCTGCGCCGAATTTGGCGCCATGCACGTGCACCTGGGTCAGTTGCCCTTCCCTGATCTGGAGCGATTCTGATGCGCAGCGAACTCGATATCGATGACAGCGGCGTGCTGCTGGAGCAGGTCAATCAAGCGCTGGAAAACGCCACGCCGCTGCGCATTCAGGGCTCCAACAGCAAGGCGTTTCTGGGGCGCATCGTTGCGGGCGAAGTACTCGACACGCGCAGCCACCGAGGCATCGTCAGCTACGACCCGACCGAACTGGTGATCACCGCCCGCTGCGGCACACCCTTGTCCGAACTGGCGCACGTGCTGGATGAAGCGCAGCAGATGCTGCCCTGCGAGCCGCCTTCCTTTGGCGACGATGCCACCGTCGGCGGGATGATCGCCAGTGGCCTGTCGGGACCGCGTCGTCCCTGGTCAGGCTCGGTGCGCGATTTCGTCCTCGGCACACGGGTCATCACCGGGTACGGCAAGCATTTGCGCTTTGGCGGCGAAGTGATGAAAAACGTCGCCGGTTACGACCTGTCGCGCCTGATGGCCGGCAGTTTCGGCTCCCTTGGGGTGATCACAGAAGTCTCGCTCAAGGTCCTGCCCAAACCACGGCAAACCCTGAGCATCAGCCTGGAAATGGATAGCGATCGTGCCTTGCTGCGCCTCGCGGAATGGGGCCAGCAGCCGTTGCCGATCAGTGCCGCGTGCCACGACGGGCAACGCCTGCACTTGCGGCTTGAGGGCGGCGAAGGCTCGGTGGCGGCGGCTCATGACCGTTTGGGCGGTGAGCGGCTGGACGCCTCGTATTGGGCGGATCTCAACGAGCACCGACTGAGTTTCTTCGACGAGGGCCAGCCACTGTGGCGCCTGTCCGTGCCGCACAACACGCCGCGGTTGTCCCTGCCCGGCCGGCAACTGCTCGACTGGGGCGGCGCCCAGCGCTGGCTCAAGTCTGACGCCGAAGCGGCGTTCATTCGCCAGGTCGTGGATGAGGTCGGCGGCCATGTGACCTGCTACAGCCATGGCCTGATCGACAGCCCGTTCCAGCCGTTGCCTGCCGCGTTGATGCGCTACCACCGCAGCCTCAAGCAACAACTCGACCCACGGGGCATTTTCAACCCGGCACGCTTGTACGCGGAGCTTTGAACCATGCAGACAACCCTGAGCGAAACCGCCCGGCAGCTGCCCCGCGCCGAAGAAGCCGAAAGCATCCTGCGCACCTGCGTGCACTGCGGTTTCTGCAATGCCACCTGCCCGACTTATCAATTACTTGGTGATGAACTCGATGGACCACGGGGCCGCATCTACCTGATCAAACAGGTGCTGGAAGGCAACGAGGTCACGCAGAAAACCCAACAGCATCTGGACCGCTGCCTGTCATGCCGCAATTGCGAAACCACCTGTCCTTCCGGAGTCGATTATCACAACTTGCTCGACATCGGCCGGGCGGTGGTCGATGCGGCGGTGCCGCGCCCCATCGACCAACGCCTGTTGCGTGAGGGATTGCGCAGCGTCGTCCTAAATCCGGGACTGTTCAAAGCGCTGATCAACAGCGGTCAGGTTTTTCGGGCACTGCTGCCCAACACCTTGCAGGCAAAGTTGCCTCGCCATGTTTATCTCCCCCGGCCACGCCCCACCACCCGCCATGCCCGTCAGGTGCTGATGCTCGAAGGCTGCGTACAGCCGAGCCTGTCGCCCAACACCAATGCGGCGGCGGCGCGGGTGCTGGATCGACTGGGTATCAGTGTCACCCCGTCCAGCGAAGCCGGGTGTTGCGGCGCGGTGGATTATCACCTCGACGCTCAGGCAGCCGGCCTAGACCGCGCTCGTCGCAATATCGATGCGTGGTGGCCGAGTATCGAGAACGGTGCGGAAGCCATCGTGCAAACCGCCAGTGGCTGTGGCGCCTTCATCAAGGACTATGGCCATTTACTCGAACGCGATCCGGCCTACGCCGAGAAGGCAAAAAGAGTCAGCGCGCTGGCCAGGGACCTGGTGGAAGTGTTGCGCGACGAACCGCTGGAAACACTCGGCATCCACGGCGATCAGCGTTTGGCCTTCCATTGCCCCTGCACTTTGCAGCACGCGCAAAAGCTCGGCGGCGCGGTGGAAGCGCTCCTTGCTCGCCTCGGTTTCAACCTCACACCTGTGCCCGACAGCCATTTGTGCTGCGGGTCGGCGGGCACTTATTCGATCACCCAACCCGAACTGTCCCGGCAACTGCGCGACAACAAACTGAATGCACTGGAAAGTGGCCATCCTGAAGTTATCGTTACCGCCAATATCGGCTGTCAGTCGCATCTCGACGGCGCGGGCCGAACCCCGGTCCGGCACTGGATCGAACTGCTCGACGCGGCGCTGCCCTCATCGATCACCGGAGATTCCCCATGAAAAGCAAAGCCGTCCTGAGCCAGACCGAAGTCAGCCGGATCCTCGCGGCCGCACGCACCGAAGCACAAAATAACCAATGGGCCGTGACCATCGCGATCGTCGACGACGGCGGCCACCCCCTCGCCCTCGAACGCCTCGACGGCTGCGCGCCCATCAGCGCGTACATCGCCACCGAAAAGGCACGCACCTCGGCGCTGGGCCGGCGCGAGTCCAAAGGTTATGAAGAAATGGTCAACGGCGGGCGCTTCGCGTTTTTGTCGGCCCCCTTGCTGACATCCCTGGAAGGCGGTGTGCCGATCATCGTCGACGGTCAGGTGGTGGGTGCGGTTGGCGTGTCCGGCGTAAAAGCCGAGCAGGATGCACAAGTGGCGAGCGCCGGGGCGCAATGCCTGAAGTGAACCGTGCTCGAGGAACGTAATCAGAAGAAACAAAAAAGAGACTTACGTCTCTTTTTTTATGCGCGGCTAGAATTGATAGTTGTCGCCGCTTTTTCGAACTGACAGAGCAACCGCCCACTTCAAAGGAAGCGCAAAGATGAATCGTCTTACTGCGAAAGACTTTGCCCCTGAGCTGCTCGAACTCTACGACTACTACGCCCACGGCAAGATCAACCGGCGAGAGTTTCTCGACCGGGCGGCGTTATTCACCCTTGGTGGCCTGACCGCCAGTGCGCTCCTCGCCGCCCTGAGTCCCGATTATGCCTTGGCCGAACAAGTGGCGTTTACCGACCCGGACATCATCGCCAAGTACATCACCTACCCCTCGCCCAAGGGCCACGGGCAGGTTCGGGCCTATCGGGTGCGTCCGGCAAAAGCCACCGGCAAAGTGGCGGCCGTGGTCGTCGTGCATGAAAACCGCGGGCTCAACCCCTACATCGAAGATGTTGCCCGACGCGTGGCCAAGGCCGGGTTCATCGCCCTCGCCCCCGATGGCCTGACGTCGGTGGGCGGTTATCCCGGCAACGACGACAAAGGCCGGGAGCTCCAGGCGACCGTTGATCCTGAAAAGCTCATGAATGACTTTTTCGCCGCGATCGAGTGGCTGATGAAACACGATACGACCACCGGAAAAGTCGGCATCACCGGCTTCTGCTATGGCGGTGGCGTCGCCAACGCGGCTGCCGTGGCCTATCCCGAACTCGGGGCTGCCGTGTCCTTCTATGGACGGCAACCAGACGCCAGGGATGTCCCCCGGATCAAGGCGCCGGTGATGCTTCACTTTGGCGAACTGGACACACGCATCAACGAAGGATGGCCCGCCTACGAGCAGGCATTAAAAGCAGCCGGCAAAACCTATGAAGCCTACATCTACCCCGGCGCCAACCACGGTTTCCATAACGATTCCACGCCTCGATTCGATGAGGCCGCAGCCAAACTTGCCTGGGAAAGAACGCTAAACTGGTTCCGGCGATACCTGTCTTAGCGCCGCAAGCAATAAGTGGTCTTGAATTTTTATTGCTGTTTCCAGGTTTTTAAAGAGTGCATCACACATGAATAACAATGATTTTCTGTCGCAACAGAAACCACCCTTCAGCATTGTCCTGGTCAACTACAAAACCATCGAAATAACCCGGATTTGCCTCGACCTGCTACATCAGCACCTGGGCGACAGCAACATTCCGGTCTGGGTGGTTGATAACGACTCGGCCGATGAAAGCACCGACTATCTGCGCACACTGGACTGGATCAACCTGATCGAGCGAAAAGCTCCCGAGCCGGAGCATGGTCATATCGCGCATGGCAAAGCACTCGACCTGGTGCTGGAACGGGTTGAGACCGACTTTCTGTTCCTGCTGCACACCGATACGTTTATTTTCGACAAAAATGTATTTTCAATGATGTTGAACAAGTGCATTAAAAACCCGAATGTCGTGGCCGTCGGGTGCACAGAACAACTTAACCGCGGCACCACCAGAACCCTTTGGCGCTTTAGCTCACGACTGGTAAAACATCACGTCAGACGCCTGAAACTGTCCTTGGGACTACGTTCCAGAGAGCCAAAGCCCTACAGGGAAGTTTATTTGAAAAGCTTCTGTACCTTATGGAACTGCAAGCTGATGAAGCAACACGGCATGCATTTCCTGATGGATGAGCGCGTACCCGGTTATACCCTCCAGGACCGCATGACCCAGTTGGGCTATGTTGTTGAACTGTTGTCCCCGCGCAAGATATTCAGCTACCTCGACCATATTCAAGCGGGCACCGTCGCGGCCGCTGGCGGTTATGCGACAACTCACAGACGAACGAAGATGTACAACGACATCCTTAAACGTTTGAAAGGTGACAACAACCAGGTATCGGCAGCGCGTCACAAGTAGCGCGCCCCTCTTGCAGGAAGCACTCGCAGGTTGTTATGAACAGACTATTGGAGCGGTAATGACACCGATCACTCAGACACTCCCCATCGTCACCACCCCGGAGCTGGATTTTGACCAGAACGCTGCCAGCACTTTCGGTCACTCGCTAGCCAGTACTTATGCTCAAGCCACCCCCTTCCCACACATCGTCATTGACGATTTTTTACCGCAGGACCTGATTGCGAGCATCTGCGCGCATTTTCCCGTCGAGCCAACCAACAACGAAATGCTCTATGAGCGCGGCTATAAGGGTCAGCACAAACGGCAAGTCAGCCCCAACGAATGCGATCCCTACTTGAAGACGGTTTTCAACGCCTTCAACTCGGCGCCCATGTTGCAGTTTCTTGAAAAACTCACAGGTATCGAGGGTTTGATTCCCGATCCTTACTTTACCGGCGGCGGACTGCACGAAACGAAAAAGGGTGGGTTTCTGGGGGTGCACTCGGACTTCCGGCTCAACAAAAAGTTGAATATCGAGCGCAGACTGAATGCCATTATTTACCTGAATCAGGATTGGCAGGAGGCGTACGGCGGCAACCTGGAGCTATGGGACGTCGGGATGAAGACGTGCCTCAAGAAAGTCCTGCCGATCTACAACCGCTGTGTCATTTTCAACACCGACAAGGATAGCAATCATGGACACCCGGAGCCTCTGACGACGCCGGAACACATTACACGCCGGTCCATCGCGCTGTACTACTACACCGCAGCAACCGTGGTGGCTGATCCTGCGCAAAGAAACAAAACCCACTACAAACCAAGGCCCAAGGATCGCTTGAGCCTCAAGTACTACCTCAACAAACTCATCAAGAAAAAAAACTGACGGCACCTGCGGTTATCCGACCACATCGATCAACTGCTCGCGTTGCGCCCCCGTCAGCATCGGGCCGAAACCGGCACCGGCATTGTCCGCCATGTAACGCGGATTGCCGGTGCCGGGGATGACGCAGGTCACTGCCGAATGCGCCAGCAAATACTTGAGCGCCAATTGTGCCCAACTGGTAACGCCGACTTGCGAGGCCCAGCCGGGCAGCGGTTTGCCCTTCAAGCGGGCAAGCAAATCACCGCCGCCAAATGGCCGGTTGCAGATCACCGCCACGCCGCGTTCGCGACACAGCGGCAGGATGCGTTTCTCGACCCCGCGATCGTCCAGCGCATAGTTGATCTGCAAGAAATCCAGTGGCTCGGCTTTGAGCACCGCTTCCACTTCCTCATATGCCGACGCGGTGTAATGGGTGATGCCGATGTAGCGAATCCGCCCTTCTTCCTTCCACTTGCGCAATGTAGGCAAATGGGTTTTCCAGTCCAGCAGGTTATGGATCTGCATCAGGTCGATCCGGTCGGTCTGCAGCAGTTTGAACGATTGCTCCATCTGCGCGATGCCTTCTTCGCGGCCACGGGTCCACACCTTGGTGGCCAGGAACGCGGGTGAACGCGGCTTGTGGATCGACAGCAGTTCGCCGATGGTCTGCTCGGCGCGGCCATACATGGGTGAGCTGTCGATCACCGTGCCGCCCTTTTCAAATAACGCGCTGAGAACGGCGGGCAGGTTTTTGTAGGCCGGATCGGCAGGTGCGACATCAAAGCCGCGATAGGTGCCCACGCCGACAAGGGGCAATGGCTCGTTGCTGGAAGGAATGGCGCGGGTCAGCATGTTCTTGCCTCCTGTTTCCTTCGACGGCGCGGTGGCTGCAAAGGCCGGATCGAAAGTGAGCACCGCCGAAGCACCGGCAGCCAGCGTGAGTATTCGTCGACGCGTGTATCCATCAGTGTGGCTCATGGTGGTGTCCTTCCACTCTTTTGCGCTTGTTGCGCGGCAAACGGCGCGATCACCAGCGCCACGAGTCCTCTGCTAGCCAAGAGAATAGCTGCCGGCGGCAATTCGTCCTTGCTTGAAATACAACGAGGTCTCAAGTGCTGGGGGGTGGCAGCAATTGCTTGGGTGTATATCCATTATTTTGGTGATGGCGGCTGGCGGTTTCGCCCTTACGGCGAGTCACTTGGAAAAGCCCCAAGTAACCAAGGGCTCTTGCCCCTTTCGTTCGGTGCCTCGCTAGTGCTCGGCATGCCCTCGCTCCGGTCCTGCTCCGTGGGCCCGGAGCGAGGGGGCGCTCAGATCAAAAGCTGAAGGCGAGCTAACGCTCGGCCTGATGAGTGGTGAAAATCAAAAGCAAACGCGATTCCCTGTAGGAGCCGGCTTGCCGGCGAAAAACGTCTAGGCGACGCGTTCATTCAGACACCCCGCGTTATCGCTGACGTCCATCGCCAGCAAGCTGGCTCCTACAAGGGAAATGCATATGCGTTTGGATAAATACGATCCACTGTAGGAGCCGGCTTGCCGGCGAAAAGCGTCTGGGCAACGTGTTCATTCAGACAACCCGCGTTATCGTTGGCGTCCATCGCCAGCAAGCTGGCTCCTACAAGGGAAATGCATATGCATTTTGATAAATACGATCAACTGTAGGAGCCGGCTTGCCGGCGAAAAGCGTCTGGGCAACGTGTTCATTCAGACAACCCGCGTTATCGTTGGCGTCCATCGCCAGCAAGCTGGCTCCTACAAGGGAAATGCATATGCATTTGGATAAATACGATCCACTGTAGGAGCCGGCTTGCCGGCGAAAAGCGTCTAGGCGACGCGTTCATTCAGACAGCCTGCGTTATCGTTGACGTCCATCGCCAGCAAGCTGGCTCCTACAGGGGAAATGCAGATGTGTTTGGATAAATACGATCCCTTGTAGGAGCCGGCTTGCCGGCGAAAAGCGTCTAGGCGACGCGTTCATTCAGACACCCCGCGTTATCGTTGGCGTCCATCGCCAGCAAGCCGGCTCCTACAGGGGGATCGGTGTACATATCCGGAATGAGGGAACGCGTGCACCAAAGAGCCAGGTCGGCTTTCAGGCCGCCTCGGCGGCG
>NZ_JACNDU010000041.1:0-34395 GCF_017351735.1 Pseudomonas sp. FW300-N2A2
GGCCATGGATGGCCGATGGCGGCGGGCCCACGGAGCAGGACCGGAGCGAGGGCATGCCGAGCCCCAGCGAGGCACCGAACGACAGGGGCAAGAGCCCTTTGGTTACTTTGGGGCTTTTCCAAAGTGACTCGCCGTAAGGGCGAAACCATACGCAGCCGTTACCGTAGCAACGGATATGCCCCCCTCAAAACCCACACACCGGCTCACAACTCGGTCATTCAACTACACTCTGAAAGCGATCAAGCCGTCGCGGTCCTCAGACCCAGAGCAGTCAATGCCACCCACTCACGCTAACCGAATGTCGCGCACCCTGATGTATCTCATCATCATCGTTACCGCGTTGTACCTGGCGCTCTGCATCGCGCTGTTCGTGTTCCAGCGTGCCCTCATCTACTTCCCGCAACCCGCCGCACTCGGAACGCCCGAAACGCTGCTCACGCTATCGGTGGCGGACGCACAGGTGCAGGTCACCGTCAAACCGCACGACGGACCAAATGCACTGATCTATTTTGGTGGAAATGCCGAGGACGTTTCGCGCAACCTGCCCGTGTTTTCCCAGGCATTCCCCGACCATGCCCTGTACTTGCTGCACTACCGGGGCTTCGGTGGCAGCACCGGTTCACCTTCCGAAGAGGCGATTTCCCGCGATGCCCTGACCTTGTTCGACAAAGTCTACGACACCCATCCCCACATCGCCGTGGTCGGCCGCAGCCTGGGCTCGGGCGTCGCCGTGCGCCTCGCCAGTCAGCGCCCGGCCTCCCGACTGATCCTGATCACGCCCTACAACAGCCTTGAAGACCTCGCCGTCCGCCAGTACCCGATATTCCCGGTGAAGTGGCTGCTGCAGGACAAGTTCGAATCGTGGAAATACGCCGGGCACATCTCGATACCGACGCTGTTGCTCGCGGCCGGGCAGGATGAAGTCATCCCGCCCGCCAGCACGGAAAAACTCTACGGGCATTTCGCCAAAGGTGTGGCGACCCTGAAGGTTATTCCTGGCGTGGGGCACAATTCGATCTCCGACAGCCCGGAGTATCTGAAGCTGATGGAAGACGGGTTGTAGGTCACTCGGTCATTTGCGCGCCAACTTAAAGCGCACGCAATCTTCGTAGAAACTCTGGCGCAGTGCCGCGGGTTTGATCCGCGACGGGCTGTCGTAGGTTTGCTCGGTAATACCCATGGCCGTCATGCGCATCCACGGTTTGCTGAACTTGTAGGTCTGTAATTTCTGGCGAGCGGCGTACAGCGAAACGCCGGCCAGTTTGAGTTCCTGGGCTCTGGCTGCAGTGCCCGCGCCCCAGCTGCACATATACCGGTCATTGGCTTGAAGGTCTTTGGCCTGGGCGGAGACGGCGATGCCAGCCAAGCCTAACGAAATCAGCGTAATCCATACATTGCGCATTTAAAGCCAGCCCTAACCACCTGAAATTAAAGTGATTCTGTCTGTAACTTTCGGGCTTCGGGGCCAGCAAAATGCCTTATTTCAAAGCTTCTCAGTTTCCCGTGACCAGCTTGAGTCCGATAACACCACCCAGGATGACCAGGATGCACAGTATCCGCAGCAGTGTGGTGGCGTCGCCCAGCACCGCCATCCCCAGTATCGCGGTGCCCGCCGCGCCAATTCCGGTCCACACCGCGTAGGCGGTGCCGACGGGCAGGGTTCGCAGCGACAGTGAAAGCAGAAAGACACTGGACAAACCGGTCGCGGCTGCCAGCAGTCCCGGGGTCAATCGGGTAAATCCGTCTGAGCCCTTCATGAAAAACGCGAAGGCAATTTCGAGAATGCCGGCGATGCCAAGCAGTGACCAAGCCATGGTGTTAACTCCTTTGGTTAACCCGCCGAGCGTGACCACCCGGCGAGTTCTATTGATTCAAGGGGATGGTTCAGGCGTTGTTGGCAGCGGCGGGTTTCGCCCGGAACGTCACGCCGAACCGGTTGAAAGCATTCATCAGACCGATCGCGTACGTCAGGTCTGCCAGTTCCTTATCGCCGAATTCGGCAGACGCAGCGGCATAGTCGGCATCGGGAACGCCGGTTTCCGCCACGCGAGTCACCGTTTCCGCCCAGCTCAGCGCAACGAGTTCGCGGGCACTGAAGACTGAACCGGCATCACGCCATACCGGCACCAACACCAGTTTTTCTACGCTGACGCCGAGCTTGAGCAGGTCCCGGGAATGCATGTCTATACAGAAGGCGCAGCCGTTGATTTGCGACACCCGCAGATAGACCAGATCAATCAGCTCGTGGGAAAGACCGCTGTTCTGCAGGTAGACATAAACCCCGCCGAAAGCCTTGTAACCTTCAGGTGAAGCCTTGGCGTAGTCGAGACGATTACTCATGATGAGTCCTTGTGTTTGCTGGTTGAGGGACTTCATCGTGTCGTGTCTTGGCCTTGTTGATAAGGTCCATGATCGACCTTGAGTCATGGGTCATGACTCGGCAATCATGGCCCAGTGATTAACCGGATTCATGGACCTTTGGCCTGGGTCATGAGCTTCATAGAATGATTCCCTCCACACAGTTCAAACCGGGTGAATCATGAAAATCCTCCACGTTACTTGCAGCCCTCGCGGCGAAGCGTCCGAAAGCTATCGGCTGTCGAAAAACATCATTGGCTTTTTGCTGAAGGCCCATCCAGCGGCAACCGTGATCGAGCGGGTGGTCGGTGGTGACGCGCTGTCCCCTATCGACGAGCCTTACGCGATTTCCCAACAGGCGTCCGCCGATGTCACAGAGACAGGCTCTATCGCCCGATCCGAAGCGCTGATCGAGGAACTGCACAGCGCCGATATGCTGGTGATTGGTACGCCGATGCATAACTTCACCGTGCCTTCGACACTCAAGCTCTGGATCGATCACATCGCTCGGGTCCGACGCACGTTCAATGTCGGTGCGCAAGGCAAAACCAGCCTGCTGCAGGACCGCCCGGTGTATGTTGCAGTGACCTCTGGCGGCAGGTTTTCCGGAATGACCCCGCGGCAACCGGACTTTCTCACGCCGTACCTGACCGCCGTGCTGGGTATGATCGGGCTGCACGACGTGAATTTTTTCTCCGTAGAGGGAACCGCCATGGGCCCGGAGGCCGTCGCCGCCGCCAGGGACAAGGCGGGCCAGGCACTACAAGCGCATTTTTCTGCGCACGACACGGGCGAGGCCAATGACCCTTCAAATCAAAAACTTCTCACCCCTTGATCCGACCTCGTCGGAGCCGATCTACCGGCAAATCTACTGGCGGTTCCGCGGCGCGATCAGTGACGGACTGCTCGCCCCCGGCGACCGGATTCCTGCGGCCCGGGCACTGGCAAAAGAGCTTGGTCTGGCGCGGGGGACCATCGACACCGCGTATTCACTGCTGACGGCGGAGGGCTATCTGCTGTCGCGGGGTCAGGCGGGCACCGTGGTGGCGCCGGGGGTCAGCGGCAGGAAGCCTTCGGCGCGTACGGAACACCCGTTTAATGCGACCGCCAGCGCCTCGATCAGGCACAAGGCAGCGGTCCTGCCCTTTCAAATGGCCTTGCCCGCGCTGGATGCCTTTCCGCGAAAGATCTGGTCGCAGATCGGCGCACGCTGCGTGCGCGCCACGCGCATTCCCGACATGGCCAATCCGTCGGTGTTGGGGCTGGAATCGTTGCGCACGGCGATTGCCACTTACCTGCAAGTCTCACGGGGCATTACCTGCTCGCCCGCGCAAGTGTTCATCACCTCGGGATACCGCAACACACTGGCACTGATCGCTCACACGCTGCTCAAGCCCGGCGACCGTGTGCTCGTGGAAGACCCCGGCTACCTGCCGACCCGCCAGTTGCTGGCGCATCTTCAGATCAAGGTTGCCCCCGTGCCGGTGGATCAGGACGGCATGCAGGTCGCGCAAGGGGTGAGCAGCGCGATGGACGCACGAGCGGCGGTGGTCACACCGGCACATCAAAGTCCCCTGTGCGTGTCGCTGTCACTGCCGCGCCGACTGGAATTGCTTGAGTGGGCCAGCCGGCAGCAGGCCTGGATTATCGAGGACGATTACGACGGCGAATACCGCTACGTCAGCCGTCCCCTGCCCGCGCTGAAAAGCCTGGACCGTGATGGCCGGGTGCTCTACGCCGGCACGTTCAGCAAGGTACTGTTTCCGGGGATCCGCCTTTCGTACCTGGTGGTGCCGCCAGCGCAGGTCGAACGCTTCGAACACGTCAGCGAGACCTTTCTCGGCGGTTGTCTGGAACTGACCCAAGCCATCGTCGCCACGTTTATGACCGAGGGGCATTTCGCGCGCCATATCCAGCGCATGCGCAAGCTCTACGGCGAACGCCGGGAAGCGGCGGCGCGCGGACTGAAGAAAGTCCTGGGGGAACGCATCCGCATCGATCCGCAGCCGGGTGGCATGCATCTGATTCTGCGGCTGATGGAGGCACAGTCCGACCGATTGCTGGTCGAGCGCTTGTTGGCGGCAGGTCTCTACGCTGAAGCGTTGACCGATTGGCGTGTGCGTGACGAGACCGATTCCGCGCTGTTGCTCGGGTTTGCCAACATTGATTCGCAAGAGACTGCCGAGCAGTTGGGAAAACGGATTCTGGCGTTGATGTAGGGGCCAGGTTCGAGGGCCCTATCGCCGGCAAGCCGGCTCCTACAAGGGTTTTGCGTGCACCGCAAAACCCTTGTAGGAGCCAGCTTGCCGGCGAAGGCGGCCTTGAGAACAACACAAAAAACCAGTCATGGCCCAATCAAGCGGCTGACTCATGGACCTGTCCGCCTTACCCATCTCACCGCATCATCGGCCACCGACCACCACCCGGAATAATCCGATGCCCAGCTCTTCCCCACTCCACAGCATCGCTGTGTTCTGCGGCTCCAACTATGGCTTCAACCCCGACTACGTGGCAGGCGCCCAGGCCCTCGGCCGGGAAATCGCCCGACGCGGCATACGCCTGGTCTATGGCGGTACCGACAAGGGTTTAATGGGCGTGATGGCCGATGCCGTACTCGCCGAGGGCGGTGAAGTGCTCGGCATCATCACGCGCTTGCTGTTCGACCTTGGGCATCTTCATGGCAGCCTGACCGAACACGAAGTGACGCCAGACATGCGCAGCCGCAAGACGCGCATGAGCGAATCGGCGGATGCGTTCATCGCATTGCCCGGCGGGCTGGGGACGTTTGAGGAGTTGTTTGAAGCGGCAACCCTGACCCAATTGGGTGAACACCACAAAGGCGTCGCTTGCCTGAACATCGGTGGTTTTTTCAACCCGGTGCGCAGCCTGCTCGACCATGCGGTGAACGAAGGTTTCATGAAGACCGAACACAGCCAGATGCTGATGTTCAATACCGACCCGGCGGCACTGCTCGACGCGCTCGAACAGTGGCAAGCGCCCACCGTCACCAAATGGATCGGGTCGGCGGCTTGAAAGGCGTTTCAGTGCTTAGCGATGCACCTGGTTCCGCCCAGCGCGCTTGGCCTGGTAGAGCGCGTCATCGGCGCGGGTCAGGAGGCTGTCCATATTCTCGCCGGGTTGCGCGAACGCCACGCCAAAGGATGCCGTGATCGTATCGAGTACCTTGCCATCAACCCGCGCCTTGATCCGCAACGACTGGATTTTCACCCGCAGTTGCTCAGCAAAAACAGCGGCACTCGCCAGATCGGCGCAGTGTTGCAGAATCACGCAGAACTCCTCACCACCGTAACGCGCCGCCGTGGCGTGGGGTGGCAGCGAACTGCGCAACACCTGCCCGACATGCTGCAGCACTCGGTCGCCCAATGGGTGACCGTACTGATCATTGAATTGCTTGAAGTGATCGATATCCAGCATGACCAGCGCGACGCCCTGGGACTCATTGCTCAGCGCCTGCTCCAGCAAACGGGTAAACGCGGTGCGGTTGAGCAATTCGGTCAGGCCATCGAGCGTGGCCGCCAGTTGTGCACGCTCAAGCTTGCTGCGCAGGCTCTTGATCTCGCTCTGGGCGGAGTGCAGTTGGGTGAGGAACTGTTCCTGCTGACTGTGCATCAGTTGGGTGCTTTGTTGCAGCTCACTCAAAATGCCCGGCAAGCGCTCGTTGACGGGCGACTCGAGCATTTCCAGGCAACGTCCCAGACTGCTCTGGAAGTTGAGATTGCCCTCGACGCTGCGCGAAACGTCGCGCTGCATGTCGTCCACCAGATTGATCGCCTGTTGCTGCCCGGCGCGAGCCTCTTCCAGCTCGTCGCGAATGATGTAGTCGCGGAACAGCCGGGTGGCGGATTCCGGCGGGAAGCAATCGAAGTCTTTGACCACCCGGTCCAGGTGACGATTGAGTTCGGGGTCCAGACCTTTGCTGTAGGTGTACCACAGCGCGTAATGCACCGGATTGGGCGGGATGTTGTGACGAACCATCAGCGGAATGGCTTGTTTGAGCAGCGCCGCGGCCTCGCGGGAATCTTCCGGATACAGCGCAAGGGCAGTCGCACGCGTCTCTGATTGGCTCATGACATCACTGTGGTTGTTAATGATTGGCAAATGCAAAACGATGCGAGCATAACCATACGCATGACAAACGGCCATCCCCCTGTGTATTGCCGTGCCATTCGGGTTGATTCAGGTCAGTTTTATGGCCTGCATTGGCCACCGCGACGGCGTGCGTACAAGGGCTTTGCGGTGTGCAGATGCTTCGGAGCTGCGAACACGGTCTTGTAGGAGCCGGCTTGCCGGCGATGAGGCCTTCATGCGCTGCGGTGTGCCTGAGGACGCCATCGCCAGCAAGCCGGCGCCTACAATGGTTTTGTGGTGTGCAGTTGCTGCAGCGTTGCGAACACGGACTTGTAGGAGCCGGCTTGCCGGCGAATAGGCCTTCAAACCCTGCGGCGTTGCTGAGGACGCCATCGCTGGCAAGCCAGCTCCTACAGGGATTTGCGGTGTGCAGCTGCTTCGGGGCTGCGAACACGGTCTTGTAGGAGCCGGCTTGCTGGCGATAGGGCCTTCAAACGTTGCGGTGGATTTGAGGACGCCATCGCCAGCAAGCCGGCTCCTACAGTGGTTTTGTGGTGTTTTTAGCTGCCGGCATCGCCGTGTGCTTCTTCGAAGAAGTAGTCCTTCCAGCTGGCGGCCTTGTTCTTCAGCACACCCAGTTCCTGCAGTTTCTCGGCGTAGACCGCCGTGCGCTGCGGCACCACCGTGAAGTTGATCTCTGGATCGTTGACGATTTTCTCAACCAGCGGTAGGGCCAGCTTCGATTGTTCGACGCGGATGTAGGTCTGGGCGGCAGCGGATTTGTCGGCCTTGATGATTTTTTCCGCTTCGGCCAATGCGTCGTAAAACGCCTTGTAGGTTTTCGGGTTTTCGTCGTGGAATTTTTCCGTGGTGTACAGCACATTGAACGTGGCCTGGCCACCCAGCACGTCGTAGGAACTCAGCACCTTGTGCACGTTGGGGTTCTGCAATTCCTGATACTGGAACGGCGGGCTGGAGAAGTGCGCGTTGATCTCGGAACCTCCGGCGATCAATGCCGCCGTCGCATCCGGGTGGGCCAGGCTGATCGAGATGTCGTCGAATTTCTTGTAGTGGTCATTGCCGAACTGCCTGGCCGTTTCGATCTGCAAGGTGCGCGACTGGAACCCTACCCCGGCCGCAGGCACAGCAATGCGATCCTTCTCGGTGAAGTCCTTCAGGCTCTTCACATTCGGGTTGTTGGTCAGCAAATAGTTGGGCATCGAGCCCAGCGAGGCAATCGCCTTGACGTTCTGTTTGCCCTTGGTGCGATCCCAGATCGTCAGCATCGGTGGCACGCCCGCCGACACCACATCCAGCGCGCCGGCCAACAGCGCTTCGTTCATCGCCGTGGCACCGGAGATGCTGTTCCAGTCGACCTTGATATCGAGACCCTGGGCCTTGCCATGCTTCTCGATGAGTTGCTGGTCGCGGACCACATCCAGAATCAGGTAACCGATGCCGAATTGCTGGGCGATGCTGATCTTGCCTTCGGCCTGCGCGCCGGGACTGAGTAACGCACTCATCGCCGCCAGGGAGGCCGCCAGGAGGGTCAACGCTGAACGCTTGTAAGGAGTTGCCATGAAATGCTCGCTGTGAGTGGACGAATCAGAAATAAAGCGACGACGAGGACTATTCCTCCACCGCCAGTGTCTTGTTCAACTCCCCGATTTTCTCCAGCCGCGCCCGGACGATGTTGCGGCTGATGTTCAGCAGGCGTCCGGTCTGCAACTGGTTGCCGTGGCAGAACCGGTACGCCGCGCGGAAAATGGTTTCTTCGATATGTTCGTAAAGGTCCGGGATGTTCTGTTCGAACAGCGCGTTGAGGGCGGCTTCCAGGTCCACCGGGCCGGCGACGGCGTGGCTGGTTTGGCTGGCCTGTTCCTGGCGGATGCCGGAGGAACGCATGTCCACCAGGTGCAGATCCGCCGGGGCGACCCGCTGATTGCGGCACACCAGCAACGCGTGGTGAATGGAGTTCTCCAGCTCGCGGATGTTGCCTGGCCAGCTGTGCTCCAGCAGCTTGCGTTCGGCTTCGACGCTCAATGACGCACGGTTGTAGCCCAGACGCTGGCAATGTTCTTCGAGGAAAAACTCGGCCAGCGGCAGGATGTCGCCCGGTCGTTCGCGCAAGGGCGGCAGGCGAATGGTCGCGACGTGCAGACGGTAAAACAGGTCCTCGCGAAAATGCCCGGCGACGACCGCATCCGCAAGGTTGACGTTGGTTGCAGCCACCAGCCTTACGTTGATCGGGATCGGCGTGCGCGAGCCCAGGCGCACCACTTCGCGCTCCTGCAAGACCCGCAGCAGTTTGACCTGCATGTTCAACGGCAGATCACCGATTTCATCGAGAAACAGCGTGCCGCCATTGGCTGCTTCGAACCACCCGGCCTTGTTGGTCGTGGCGCCGGTGAAGGCGCCTTTTTCGTGGCCGAACAGCTCACTTTCCACCAGGGTTTCGGCAAACGCACCGCAGTTCACCGCCACGAAGGGTTCGCGTCCGCGGCGGCTCAAATTGTGGATATGCCGGGCGACCAGTTCCTTGCCGGTGCCGGTCTCGCCAATGATCAATGTGTTGGCTTCACTGGGCGCCAGGCGCTCGATGCGGCTGAGCAGTTCCTGGGAGCGCGGGTCCTTGAACACCAGGACGGTGGCCCGCACCGACTTGGTCAATTCGCGAGCGTTTGGATGAGTGATCAGCGACATGGTGCATTCCTGGCAGTAAAAGCGCGTGCTCAATAGTGCATGAAGTTGTTTAGACTAAAAAATTCTTAATTAGTATTTATATATTCCTAAAAACCATATGCAACACAACTGCTGCCAGCCTGCTGCTGGAGCAGCAATTGGCACGCACCGGCCTGCTTGCACATCAACACCCCACGCTCCCCGTCGCGCCCTCCCCTCGCCCTGAAACCCAGTCCCTGCGCGGCCTGCAGCGCGTTTTTCGCGCAGTGGCATGCAATCTGCTCTCTCCCATGTACAGCGCAAAACTTTGTAGGAGCTGGCTTGCCGGCGATGGCGTCGGCAAAAACGCCGCCAGGCTTGAAGGCCCCATCGCCAGCAAGCCGGCTCCTACAAGGATTGTGTTCACAACGCTGGAAAAGAGGTGCGCCGCAATTCCCCTGTAGGAGCCGGCTTGCTGGCGATGGCGTCGGCAAAAACGCCGCCAGGCTTGAAGGCCTCATCGCCGGCAAGCCGGCTCCTACAAGGATTGGGTTCACAACGCTGGAACGTGAGCACACCGCAAAACCCTGTAGGAGCTGGCTTGCCGGCGATGGCGTCCTCAGAAACGCCGCCAGGTTTGAAGGCCCCATCGCCAGCAAGCCGGCTCCTACAAGGATTGGGTTCACAACGCAGCAGCATCGGACACCGCAAAACCCTGTAGGAGCTGGCTTGCCGGCGATGGCGTCCTCAGAAACGCCGCATGGTTTGAAGGCCCCATCGCCGGCAAGCCGGCTCCTACAAAGACCGTGTTTCGCCAATAGCCATTTAGGGAGAGTTCAATGAAACGTTTCTGGCGCAACAGCCTGGTCGCCTTGACCGGGTTTCTGCTCAGTGCCACGGCGCTGGCCGGACAGGCACCGGCGTCGGTGAAGATCGCTATCGTCGCGTATACGCAGGGTGGCAAACCGGTATTCGGCGGGATCGCCGGGCGGGTGATCGAGGACGGTTGGCTGGAGCAGCAACTGGCGCAGCGCGGCGTGAAGCTCGACTGGATCGCCCTGCCCCACGCCGGCGCCGGGCCGCAGATCAACGAAGGCTTCAGCAACAACAGCATCGACTTTGCCGTGCGCGGCGACCTGCCTTCCGTCATTGCCGGGGCTGGCGGTGTACCGGGCAAGCTGATCGTGCCCGGTGGCAGCGGCAACAACATCTATCTGGTGGTGCCCGCCGGTTCCAGCGCCAACAGCATCGACGACCTCAAGGGTAAACGCCTGGCCCTGCATCGCGGTCGTCCGTGGGAGTTCGCGTTCAGCAACTTCCTCGCCAGCAAGGGCCTGAAGCTCGACGATTTCAAGATCGCCAACCTCAATCCGCAAGTCGGCGCCGCAGCGGTGTCCGCCGGCAAAGTCGATGCGGCCGTCTTGCTCAGCGAAGCCTATGCGCTGGAAGACAAAGGCGTCGGCAAGATCATCTGGTCGACCAAGCAAGGCGCCAACGACTGGCGTCTGGTCTCCGACCTCTGGGGCACCGACAGTTTTGTCGCGCAGCACCCGGACATTACTCAACTGCTGGCGACCGCCTGGATCAAAGCCGCCTGGTGGATCTCCCAGGAAAAAAACCAGGACGCCTACTACGAACTCTCCTCCCGCGCCGGCACCGCTGAAAGCGTGCTGCGCCGCGACGACCAGAACGATCCCGTGGCCTGGAAAGACCGCTGGGCGCCGAAAAGCGACCAGCAACTCAAGGCCCACTATCAGGCGCTGACCGCCTATGCGCTGGCCAACCACCTGATCCGCGACACCTACGACATCACCCCTTCGCTGGCCACCGGTTTCACCAACCAGGCGCTGATCGATCTGAAACTCACCGACTACTGGCCGGCCCTGCGCGGCCAGGTCAGCAACAATCCATGAATAGGGAAATCCAGATGAAACTGCCGCAACAATTCGTTTTCGGTCTGAGCGTCCTGGCGCTGTCCATGAGTGCCATGGCCGCCGGTGCCCACGCCCCCAAACCCGACCCGCAGCAAGGCGATGGCCGCGTCTCGGCGTTCTACACCTGGCAAGAGGTGATCCCGGCCACGCCAGGCAAACTGCTGCGCAGCGAGCCGCTGGAAAAAACCCTGAGCCTGCCCAACGCCGCCAGCGCGCAGCGGATTCTCTACACCTCCACCGACGGCATCGACAACAAGACGCCGATCGTGGTCTCCGGCACGTTGTTCCTGCCCAAAGGCAAGGCGCCCGCCGGTGGTTGGCCGGTCGCCAGCTGGGGGCATGGCACGGTCGGTGTGGCCGATGTGTGCGCGCCGTCCTGGCAAGGTCGCTCCTACCGTGACGTGCAATACCTCAGCCGCTGGCTGGATGAAGGTTATGCCATCGTCGCCACCGACTATCAGGGCCTCGGCGTCCCCGGCGGTCACCCGCTGCTGAACAATCGCATGGCCGCCTACGGCATTCTCGACGCGGCAAAAGCCGTGGTTGCGGGCGTTCCGGGGCTGGCCAACAAAGTGCTGATCGTCGGTCAGTCCCAGGGTGGCGCGGGCGCCTTCGCCTCGGCGGCCTATGCCCCGACCTACGCGCCGGACCTCGGTGTCAAAGGCAGCATCGGCACCGGCGTGATCTATACCGTCGGCGCGAAAAACGTCGGTGAACAGGACGTCAACAAAGTCGATGCGTCCCTCGCCTACGGCTTCTACACCCTGCTCGCGGCCCAGCAATACGACCCGAGCATCAACCCCAAGGATTTCTACACCGACAAGGCCCTGCCGCTGTTCGAACAAGCGCGCACCAGTTGCCTGGCAGCGCTGGTCAGCGATGTGGTCGGCGTCGGCCTGACCCCGGCCAATGCCAAGAAAGACTACAAGGGCGACCAGCTCGCCGCATGGCAAAAACAGGTTTCCTACCCGACGCTGAAACTGGCCCAGCCGATCTTCATCGGCACCGGCGCCGAAGACAAAACCCCGGCCGCCTCGACACAGGTCGCGCTGATGCAGGACGCCTGCAAGACCGGCTCGGTGGTTGAAGGCCATCTCTACAAAGGGCTGGGCCACAGCGAAACGGTCAACGCCTCGCTCAAGGACTCGGTGCCGTTCGCGCACAAGGTCATCAACGACCAGCCCATCACCCCGATCTGCAGCCCCAGCGTGCAGTAAGACGGAGCCTTCGACATGAGTATTGAATTCTTCACCCGCCTGCCCCTGCATGGCGAAACCCAATTCCTCCCCGGCGACCCGCGCAACCGTGGCGACTGGCACCGTGGCGGCCCGAGCACCGGCGCCGTCTCGGGGTTCAGCGTCGGCGATCACTTCACCTACATCGACTACCTCGGGCAGATCGCCAAGGCTGCCGAGATCAACGGTTTCGGCGGTGCGCTGATGGTCAACGCGCCCTCCGGCGAGGAGCCGTGGACGGTCTGCTCGCTGCTGGCCCGGGAAACCCGCACGCTGAAATTCGTCACTGCGTTCCAGCCCTACCACTACACGCCGTGGGTGGCGGTGCAGCAGGCCGCGACCTATCAACGGGCGACCGGCAACCGGCTGGTGTGGAACATCATCAACGGCGGTTCGGATGCGATTCAGCGCCAGGTCGGCGATTTCAGTGATCACGATGAACGTTATGAGCGCGCCATCGAGTTCATGGACGTGGTCAAGGGTTACTGGCACAACGAGAATTTCCACTACGAGGGCAGATTCTACAAGTCCGAGGGAGGTGGCCTGCGCGGGCCGTTGAAGAAAGCCGAGCTGCCGCTGATCTGCACCGCCGGCTCGTCGATTCCAGCCCGGGAATTCGCCGCCAAACACGCTGATTTCTACCTGATGCGCGCCGAGCACCCGAACGAGATTGCCGCGCTGATCGCCGACATTCGCGAGCGTGCACTGAAGTACGGACGCAGCGACATTCGCTTCGGTTTGTCGATTGACGTCATCACCCGCGAGACCGAGGAACTGGCCCGCACCGAAGCCAGGCGCTTCTTCGATGAAGGCATCGCCAGGGGCGCGGTCAAGGCCGTGGCCGCGCATGCCGGGCTGCGCACTGCGCGCAAACTCAGCTATGAAAACGAGTTCGCGCAGAAGACGGAAACCCAGAGTTTCGATGACTTTTTCATCCACCCGAATGTGTGGACCGGCTTCGGCTACATCGGCATTCCGCCGGGCTGCGCGCTGGTGGGCAGTTATGAAAATGTCGTGGCGCGGATTCGCGAGTACAACGCCATCGGCATCGACCTGTTCTTCCTCGCCGGTTACCCGCATCTGGAAGAAGCCTATCGCTTGGGCGAGCACATCCTGCCGCACTTTCGCGGCGAGCGCGCCGAACTGAGCCGCCCGCTGCCGGCGCCGCTGGAACTGCGTTCCGCCAACGGCCCGGCCGGAGCCTGATGCCATGAGCGAGGATCATTCATTGTTCAGTCGCCGGGATTTTCTCGGTCACAGCGCACTGCTCGGCGGCGGTTTGCTGCTCGGTGGCGGCCTGCTCGCCGGGTGTGGCCCGAGCGGCGAAAAAACGGCGGCGGCGATTGCCACTGCCGAAGATCAGCCGCGTTATGGCGGGCGCCTGCGCCTGGGGATTCTCGACGGCAACCAGAGCGGCAACCTCGATGCGCACAAACCCATCGGCAGCGGCATCGTTCGGGGCTTTGCGCTGTACAGCAAGCTGTGGGAATGGGACGAACAGATGCAGCCGCGCCTGGCCCTCGCCGAGTTCGCCGAGCCGAATGCCGACGCCAGCAGCTGGACGTTACGCCTGCGCCCCGGGCTGGAATTCCACCATGGCAAGACCATCGATGCCGATGACCTGATCTTCTCGATCCGCCGCCTCACTGACCCGCAATTGGCCTCGCCCTATGCCGCGCTGTTGCACTGGGTGGACCGCGACAACCTGGTCAAGCTTGACTCGCGCACCGTGCGCCTGAACTTCCGTGAAGGCCGCAGCTATATGCCGCTGGCGGAAACCTGGGTCAACTTCGGCGGCATCGTGCCGGTGGACTATCACCCGGTGAGCAATCCGGTGGGCGCGGGCCCCTACAAACTGAAAAGCTTCACCCCCGGCCAGCGCTCGCTGTTCACCCGCTTCGAGAACTACTACAAGGACGGCAAACCCTACGCCGACGAACTGGAAATCATCGACTTCAAGGATCAGGTTTCGCGCTTGGCGGCCCTGCGTTCCGGGCAGATCGACATGGCCAACGTGATGCCCACCGAACAGCTGGAAGTGCTGCAGCACGACCCTCGACTCAAGGTGTTGAAATCGGTGACCGGCAACTGGTTGTCGTTCGACATGAACCTCGACAAGCCACCGTTCAACGATCCACGGGTGCGCGAGGCCTTCCGCCTGCTGGCGGATCGCGAAGAACTGGTGCGCCGGGCGCTCAACGGTCAGGGCCGCGTGGCCAACGACCTGTATGCGCCGAGCGATCCGACCTTCAACCACACGCTCGGGCCGCGTCCCCACGATCCGCAGCGCGCGGCGCAATTGCTCAAGGAGGCGGGTTACGAAAACCTCGAACTGGAACTGGTGACCACGCCGGGGCCGGGGCTGACGTCGGCGTTGGTACTGGCCGAACAGGCCAAGCGCATTGGCGTCACGCTCAAGGTCAAGCAAGTGGACCTGGCCACGTTCCAGGGACCGCTGCGCACCGACTGGACCTTGAGCACCGGCGGCAGCATCGGCGCGCCGTTCCTGGCCAGTGCGATCCACACCGACGCGCCGTTTGCCGTGGCCAACAAGACGCACTTCAAGGATGCACAGTTCAGCGAGCTGTTTCTGGCGGCCATGGCCCAGCCCGATCTGGAGAAACGCAAAGCGTTGGTGCATCAGGTTCAACAGATCCAGTACGAACGCGGCGGCATGCTGATCTGGGGCTACGCCGACCTGCTCGACAGCGTGGCCAACCGCGTAGGCGGCGCGGCGGCGGAAGAGTCGCTGTTCAGCACCTGGCGGTTTGAAAAGCTCTGGTTGAAAGACACCGCCTGATCCGCACCAGCGCTGGCGATTGACACGAAACGGCCTGCCTGACACCCCGGCGAATCATGCGGCGTGGTCCACCTGATACCACGCGGACCTGTAGGAGCCAGCTTGCTGGCGATGGCGTCATAACGGCCGCCATCGCCAGCAAGCTGGCTCCTACAGAATCGGTGGAGTGTCAGGCGAATTGTGTTTAGGCAATTCCATAAATTTATCTATTGAGGCACATGTTCATGCCCTCTATCGGCTTCGTTCGTCCCGCTTCTGGCCACGCCCTGGCGTTGGTCATGGTTTCTACCCTGTCGACACTAACCTTCGCCGCCGACACCCAACTGCAAACCGTCACAGTCCAGGCCAGTGCCAGCGAGTCCGACGATGACGCGCTGCCCACCCGGCCACCCACGTCGGTCTACGGCGGTATCGAAACCAAAGTGCTCAACACGCCGCGCTCCATCACCCAGATCAACGCCGAGCAACTGGCCAGCGACTCGATCCGCAGCGCCGATGACCTGGTGAAATACGCCCCCGGCATTACTCGCGGCGGTGGCCAGAACGCCGGCCTCGCCCCGCAGTTCCGCGCCCAGGGTTCCGAAGTGTTCCAGGACGGGCAACGCGCATACGGCGTGCGCCACCCGGCCAACTTCAACGCCTACGAAGGCGCCGACATCGTCGCCGGCCCGTCTTCGGTGACCTACGGTTCGGTGTCGGGCAGTGGCGGATACGTCAATTACCTGAGCAAGAAACCCAATTTCAACGAATTCAAAACCAAACTCAGCGGCGAACTGGGCGCCTGGGTGCCGGACGGTGAATCCCGCGATTCCAGTAAATTCAGCATCGACAACACCGGGCCGCTGACTGACAACCTCGCCTATCGCCTGAGCATCACCAAGCAGCGCCAGGAAGACTTCTACGACAACGTCGACAACAACTTCGACGCGTTCTACGGCGCCCTCACCTGGCGCAACGACACGGTGCGGGTCGACTGGAACGCCAGCTACGACAATTACTACGACTACAACATCACCCACGGCTGGAACCGCGCCAACCAGGAACTGGTGGACAGCGGCAAGTACTACGCCGGGCGCGCCACGCCGATCATCCAGAACGGCAACACCCTGTGGTCACCGGTGCTGGCGTCCGGCGCAGCCGATGCGCCGACCCTCGGCTGGGTCAAACGCCAGCGCAACGCACAAGGTCAATACAGCGTGGTCAACGGCAGCTTCCAGACGGCCTCGCCCAACACCCAAAGCAGCCCCGGCAGTTTGCGCGGCTGGGTGTATGACCCGACGTTGACGGGCAATGGCCTGACCAGCCTGTCGTCACAAACCGGCCAGCGCGATGAAGATGAAAACAGCTCGCGGCGTTTCACCACACAGCTGCGGGTCGAAGCCGACCTGACACCGACCATCACCCTGGCCAACAGCACCTTCTACCAGCGCTCCAAAGACATGACCGATGCGGTCGGTTCTTTCCAGGTGCAGTCCAAGGACAATCTGTTCGATAACCGCTTCGAATTCCGCTCGCGCAACGAAGTGCAGCTCGGCGGCTTGACCCTGCGCGATGACAGCAACACCGGGGTGATCTACCGCCGCGAGTTCAACCAGTCGATCGCCGCCAACAACAACTTCGGCTCAACCATCAACGCCTATGACTTGACCCAGGACCCGTCGGGCAAGAATCCCGGCACCTTGCTGGGCCTGACCGGCTCCAACCCCGCCGGCGGCAATGGCGCGTGGATCGGCCAGCCCGGCGTGGCGCAGTTTTCCAACTACTACGGCTGGCTGAATCTGCCGGCGATGTACCCGGCGGGCCACGGTTTATACGCCGAGTCGGTGGCGCCCTACACCGCCGAAAGCACCTGGACCACCAAGACCCTGTTCAGCCAGCACAACCTGCGATTCGGTGACAGCGTCGGTCTGAACATTGGCGCCAGCCGCAGCTGGATCGACGCGGAAATCGAGAACCCGTTCGTGCTGGCCGGCGGCAATCCGCGCAAGGACAGCGACAATTATCGGCTGTTCGCGTTTCAGGTCAGCCCGTACATCAAACCGACCGAAAACAGCACGCTGTATTACACCTTCGATCGCTCATTGGCGGTCAATACCGGGTTCTTCTCCAACGGCCTCGGCTGGGGCAGCGGCGCCGGTGCCAATCAGCTCAACCCGCTGGCCTTCCAGAGCCTCAGCGTGTTGCACGAAGTCGGGCTGAAAGTCGAAGCGGTGCCCAACGAACTGTTCATGACCCTGGCCGCGTTCAAGCAGGCGCGGGATCAATCGCCCGACAGCAATAACAACATTGCCCGACTGGTGATCAAGGGCGTGGAATCGACCCTTCGCTACCAGCCGGACAATCACCTGCGCAGCGGCCTCAACCTGTCAAAACTCAGCGCCTACAACGAGTTTGCCTCGCAGGCCGGTTTCGCCTCGGCCGGGTTTGTACCCGACAACGGCACGGTGTTCGGCGACAACAACAGCCTCAATCAGCGACCGTCCGGGCGCTTCGACGCGGTGCAGATTCCCGAGTACACCGCCAGCGGTTATGTCGACTATCGCTTCGACTCGGGCTTCGGCGCCGAGCTGTCCGGCTGGTGGACCAGCAGCTGGTATTTGAACCTGAGCAAGACCGTGAAAATCCCCGACGAGTACAACCTCGACCTCGCGGTGTATTACCGCCAGCCGCAATGGAGCACCACGTTGCGGGTGCTCAACCTGACCAACGAGCTGAACTTCGTCAGCGGCCTGGCCGGCTCGACCAATACCTTTTTGCAACCCATGCCTGGCCGTACGTTGCTGGCCCAGGTGGAGTACCAGTTTTAACGCAGCCGCACCTATCGCTATCAGGAGTGTTCCATGTCCATTGAATTTGTCGGCATGATTTTCCCCCGCCAGTGGTCCGAGACCCGTGGCATTCGCAGCGCGGATTTCGATCTGGACTTTATCCGCCACCACGCCCGCGCCCATGAACACGCAGGCTTCGACCGGGTGCTGATCGCCAGCGGCCCGGGCAGCGCGGACAGTTTGCAGATTGCGGCCTACGCGGCGGCGCACACCGAGCGCCTGGGTTTCATGATCGCCCATCGTCCGGCATTGAACGCCCCCACCGCCGCTGCCCGAGCCTTCGCGACGCTCGATCACACCACCGGCGGCGGGCGGATTCGCCTGCATGCGATTACCGGGATCACTGCCGAACCCCAGGAAGGCGACTTCCTGCTGGACAAGACCGAACGCTACAAGCGCACCGATGAATACCTGGAGATCGTCCGGCGCACCTGGACGGCTGAAGAACCGTTCGACTTCGAGGGGCAGTATTTCAACATCAAGGGCGCCTTCTCGCCGGTCAAGCCATTGCAGCAACCGCACATTCCGATTTCCTTTGGCGGGTCGTCGGACATTGCCTATCAGATCGCGGTGAAACACGCGGACCTGTATGCGCTGTGGGGCGAACCGCTGAGCGGCGTCGCCGAACAGATCGGCAAACTGCGCGCGGCGGCAAGTGCGGCGGGCGTAGAGGCGCCACGGGTGAGCCTGTCCGTGCGCTTGATTCTGGGGGCGACTGAAGAATTGGCGTGGCAGCGGGCGGAGCAGATTCTTGAGCAGATCAAAGCCAATCCACAGTTCGCCGCCGGCAGCCCCTGGCAAAAACGCATCAAGGGCACCGGCTCCGAGCGCTTGCTCGCCGCTGCGGCACAGGGTGATCGCCACGACCGCGCCCTGTG
Organism: Pseudomonas sp. FW300-N2A2; assembly: GCF_017351735.1. NCBI lineage: Bacteria > Pseudomonadati > Pseudomonadota > Gammaproteobacteria > Pseudomonadales > Pseudomonadaceae > Pseudomonas > Pseudomonas sp. FW300-N2A2. Next base: position 18,784 of record NZ_JACNDU010000041.1, read on the forward strand.
GATGCCCACCGCCACCGCCGTCGGCGCCTACGGCGACACCACCGCCCTGGTCGGCACCCCGGAAACCGTGGCCCAGGCGTTGCTCGACTACGTCGACCTGGGCGTGACCACCTTCCTCAATCGTGGCTATGACCCGCTGTACGACACCGTCGATTACGGCCGCTGGATCATCCCGGCGGTGCGCGAGGAAGCACGGCGGCGCAAGGCGCGGGTGGCGTAGTTTCCACCGACGCCATCGCCGGCAAGCCGGCTCCTACAGGGTTGTGTCGTGCCGCAATTCAACATGCACACCATGCCTTTGTAGGAGCCGGCTTGCCGGCGATGGCGGTTTAACGATCACCAGAAAAATGTGCGCCTACAGCCATTTGGCATCCCACAGCGGGTAATCGTGCACACGCCTGACAAGGCCAGCACGTATCGGATTGGCGATGACATAACGCGCCACCGCCAGTAAATCCTCTTCACGCCGAATTGCACGGTCGTGAAAGTTTTTTTGCCACAAACGCCCGGAGCGTCCGAGGTGAGCATTGATCATCCGTGCACTGCGGGATTTGGTGCCCCGCATCAATGTTGGCAAGGTGCACTGTTTGAGTTCGACCAGCCAATGGAAATGGTCGGGCATGATGACCCAGGTAAGAGATTCAACCAGATCCCCGACGTGCGCATGTTGAAATTCTCGTACCAACAACCGTCCGGTCCGCCAATCGCTGAACAAGGGCTCGCGATGCTGGACGACGGCCGTTAGCAGGTAGATCTGGCCGATTTGAGAATAACGACCGGCGCGTAATTGGTTGGCGTGGGGAAGATCGGGCATTCCATTGCCCTCCTGTGTTGTTGGGAGAAACACAAGGCTAGTGCGCAGGCGGGATGGTCGTTGTCAAAGTTCAGTTCTGAATGTGTCTGTTTGACCGCCATCGCCGGCAAGCCGGCTCCTACAGGTTTGTGCCAAGCCGCATTTCGGCATACACCCCATAACCCTGTAGGAGCTGGCTTGCCAGCGATGGCTGCGTAACGTTCGCCATCAAATCGCCGGTGAGCAGACTATGCGCCCAACGTCGGCGAATTCTCCAGCAACGTACGCGTATACGCCGCCTGCGGCTGATCCAGCACATCATCAACCGCCCCCTGCTCCACCACCCTTCCCAGCTTCAGCACCAACACCCGGTCGGCAATCGCGCGAACCACGCCGAGGTCATGGGTGACGAACAACAAGGTCAGCCCTTCGATTTGCAATTGCCGCAACAGCGCCAGGATCGAAGCCTGCACCGACACGTCCAGCGCCGAGGTAATTTCATCGCAGATCAGCAGTTTCGGCTCACACACCAGCGCCCGGGCAATGGCCACGCGCTGGCGCTCGCCGCCGGACAGGCTGTGCGGATACAGATCGGCCACCGACGCCGGCAGCGACACCCGCTTGAGCACCGCATCCACGCGCTGGCGCGCAACGTTGCCCTTGATGCCGAAGAAGTGTTCCAGTGGCGCACTCAGGGTCTGGTAAACGGTCTGTCGCGGGTTCAGCGCCCGGTACGGGTTCTGAAAAATGTACTGAATCTGATGCCGTTGCCGCTCGTCACGTCGGCGGGCCGACAAGCTCAGCGGCACACCCGCATAGTGCAAGTCGCCCTCGGCGTTTTCCCCGAGCCCGGCGATGGCCCGGGCCAGGCTGGTCTTGCCAGAACCGGATTCGCCCACCAGCGCCAGGCATTCCCCGGCGGCCACCCGCAGAGAAACGTCGAACAATACCTGTCGATCGTAGGCCACGTTCAAGTCTTTGATCTCCAGCAACGGCGCCCGCTCCACCGGCACATCGACAGCCGACACCGGCGCCTGGGCAACTAGCTGCAAGGCCTGAAGATACGGATCGAGACACGCCACTCGCTGCGCTGAAGACAGGTCGCGCAAGGCCGGTTCAGCCTGCGAGCACTCGGCGGTGCGACGCGAACACCGAGGCGCGAAAGCACAGCCGTGCGGTCGCTGCCCCGGTGCCGGGGCATGCCCCGGGATCGCCTGCAAATCGCGACGCTGCGCTACATCGGGAATCGCCGCCAGCAGGCCTCGGGTGTACGGATGAGCCGGCCGCGTGAACAACGCTTCACGGTCAGCGACTTCAACAATGCGCCCGGCATACATCACCATCACCCGGTCGACCAGGTCCTTGATCACCGCAAGGTCGTGGGACACATACACCGCCGCCACGCCGAGGCTTTTGCACAAGCGGCGCAAGGTCGCGAGGATGTGCGCCTGAGTGGTGACGTCCAGCGCCGTGGTCGGTTCATCGAGGACGATCAACTGCGGACGCAGGACAAACGCCAGCGCCAGCATCACCCGTTGCTGCTGCCCACCGGAGAGCTGATGGGGGAAGCGCCGCAAAAACGCTGCATCATCTGGCAAGCCAACATCACGCAAGGTATCGACGATGCGCTGCTGTTGCGCTGCACGATCCAGTTCAATCTGGTGCGCACCGAGGGTTTCGCGCAGCAGACTGCCGATGCGCAGCGCCGGATTCAGCGCCGTCGCCGGGTCTTGCGCGACGTAGCCGATCAGGCTGCCACGGGCCCGGCGCAACGCTTCGCCCTCCAGGGTCAGCAGCGAATGACCGGACACCTCGACCTGCCCGCTGACAATCCGCGCCCCGCGTCGGGCATGGGCGAGCAACGCGGTGGCCAGGGTCGTCTTACCGGAGCCGGACTCGCCGACCAACCCCAGAATCTCGCCCGCCTCAAGGCTGAACGAAACCCCGGACAGCACGTCAATCTGTCCCGCCAACTCGACCCGCAAATCCCGCACCTGCAACACCCCGGCAGTGGTCACCGGCGGGCGGGACTCGATCCCGGCAATCGCATTCATGGCTGCTTTTCTCCGATCCGTGAACTGCTGCGGCCGATGCCTTCAGCGAGGATATTGGTGCCATAGGCGAAAATGCCGATCAGGATCGCCGGGGCCAGCACCGCCCACGGCTGCACCAGCAAACCGGCCTGGTTTTCATTGATCATCAGCCCCCAATCGGCGGTCGGCGGTGCCACGCCGTAGCCGAGAAAACTCAGGCCCGAGAGCATGCCGACGCCCCAGGTCAGCATGTTGCCGAAATGCACCAGCAGCGGCGTGAGGATGTTCGGCAGGATCTCCCTGAACAGAATCCGCCGCCGCGAGTAGCCCATCATCTGCGCGGCCTCGACGAACTCCTGCCCCGCCACCGCCACCGCACTGCCACGGGCCAGGCGGATCACCCCGGGCGTGAAGGCGATGGCCACGGTCAACACGATCAACCACGGCGCGCGGCCGAGCATGGAGACGATCAACAGCACCAGAATCAGGTCGGGAAAGGCCAGCGACACGTCCGCCAGCCAGGTAATCAACTGGTCGAGCCGGCGCCGGGAAAATCCCGCCAGCAAACCCAGGGTGCTACCGGTCAACAGCGCAATCGAGGCCGCCGCCACCGACATCCACAACACCGAGAGGCCGCCACTGAGCAAGCGCGACACCACGTCGTGCCCGAGAAAGTCATAGCCCAGCAACGCCGCGCCAACCGGTGCGCCGTACACCGAACCAAGCATTTCCGTCGGGCTGTGCGGCGCCAGCCACGGGCCAGACAAGGCCAGTATCACCACCAGCGCAGTGATCAGCGCGCCTTTGCGGGTTTGCGGTTCCGCCAGCCAGACCTGCCAGCGCGAACGTCGGGAGTCAGTCATGTTTTACCTCTCAAGGCGCCTTGGATGGGGAACGTCGCCACCACGGCTGAATGCCCCGGCGGTTACGCTGAATCATGGTCACGCGGCGGGCAGTGCGCAGTTTCGGCGTAAGCAGCACGGTCAGCAGATCCGCGAGCAGGTTGATCAACACCACGCCGAGGGTGATCACCAGCACGATGGCCTGGACCATCGGCAAGTCGCGCATCTGGATCGCCGAATTCAACGAGGTGCCGATGCCGGGGTAACTGAAAATCACCTCGGCCAACAGCGCGCCGCCAATCAGCGTTCTCAGCGTCAACGCCACGCCTTGAATCGCCGGGATCAGTGCGTTGGGCAGCGTGTGGCGCCAGACGATGCGCCACTCGGGAATGCCGCGCAGGCGCGCAGCGATTACGTAGTCGGACTCCAGCGCCTCGATCATCGATGCCCGCACCATGCGCGTCAGGTACGGCAATGCCGACAGGCTCAGGGCCAACACCGGCAACACCAGGAACTGCAATTGGCGCAGCAGCGACGTGTCCGGATCGAGGATCGACACCGCCGGCAGCAGGTCCATGTGCGGCATGGAAAACAGCAGCACCAGACCGATGGCCAACAGAAACCCCGGCGTGGCTTTAAGGAAGATCAGCAGCGACAGGCTCCAGCGATCCAGCCGACTGTCACGGCGCAACGCCAGGGAAACGCCGAGCAACAACGCTGCCGGCACCACCACCGCAATGACCCCGGCGAGCAGCGCCAGGGTGTAGCCGAAACGGCCGAACAGAATGCTGCCGACCGGCGCGTTGGAGTCGAGCGACACACCGAGTTCGCCGCTCAGGGCATGCCCGAGCCAGCGCAGGTACTGTTCGAGAATCGGCCGGTCCAGACCCAACTGGCGTTGCAAGGTGAGGATGCTTTCCAGCGGCGCGTCGGGGCCGAGAATCACCCGGGCCGGGTCCGAGGGCAGCGCCTGCGTGGCGATGAACACCACCAGACTGATGACCCACGCCGTCAGCAATCCGTAAGCCAGGCGCCCGATAAACCACGACAGCCAGGCTGGCGTGCGGGGTTCTTTGCAAGAAGGCTCAGGCATGGTTCACCCACAATTCATCAAAACGCCAAGAGGCAAACGTGGTCTGTTCAGGCTGCAAACCGCCGACCCGCACCGATGCCGCGTCGAGCACATCGTTGAAGCCCCAGATCAGCAAGCCACCGCGTTCGTGTTGAATGCCTTGCGCTTCGTGCACCAGCACTTTGCGTTGCTCAAGGTCGGGTTGCGCCAGCGCCTGGCGGTACAGCGCGCTGAAGCGTTCATCGTGGAAGTTGCTGCGGTTGTAGATGGCCTGTGGCGCATCGTTGTGCAGCGCCGACGCGAGAAAACCCCGGGCCGGTGTGGAGCCCGGCGACAGCAGCCAGTTTTCCCGTTGTGGACCGTTGAACACCGAGCCATCGACCTGGGTGACCTTGATCTCGACCCCGGCCTTTTTCGCCTGTTGCGCAAACACCAGCGCCGCGTTGACGCCCGGCCCCGGCGTGGTGGTCAGCTCCACCCGCAGGTCGGTCTGCCCGGCCTGGCGCAACAGCGAACGCGCCTGTTCCAGGTCGTAGGGACGCTGGGCAATGCTGTGGTTGTAGGTGGGGTCGTGGGGCGAATACAGGTCGTTGGCGATGCGCCCGAAACCGTTGAGGCCACGGTCCACCAACTCGCGACGGTCGGCCAGCAGGCGGAACGCCTGGCGCACCCGCTGATCCTGAAACGGTTGCTTCGCCAGATTCAGATTGAACCCGGTGAACGAGGTGCTCGGCGAGGCGTACAACCTCAGCCGCGAGTCGGCCTTGAGCAGTGCGCTGTGTTCGGCTTGCACGCCGCTGGCCACGTCAATCTGCCCGGCGCGCAGGGCGGCGGCGCGGGACACCTGGTCCTTGAACTCGATGATCTCCAGTTCATCGGCATAGGGTTGGCCGGGTTTGTAGTAATTCTCGAAGCGCTGATAAAGCGAGCGCTGGCCGGGAATGAAACTCTTGAGCTTGTAGGGGCCGGCGCCGACCGGGTTGCTGACGGGGTCGTAATCGGTGGGGACGATGCCGCCGAAACTGATCAGGGTTTCATCCAGCGGGTAAAAGCTCTGGCCTTCCTTGAAGCGGATTTCGATGGTGCGCGCATCCAGTTTGCGCAACGCGTTGCGGTCGATCGCGCCCACCAGACCGGCGAATGGCGATGCCAGTTTCGGGTCGGTCAGGCGCAGGATCGAGAACAGCATGTCATCGGCGCCGATGCTCTTGCCGTGATGGAACTCCAGGCCCGGCTTGATGCGAATGGTCCATGCGCTGGCATCGGCGTTGGGCTCGGCAAACTCGGCCAGGGCCAGGCGCGTGCTGACGTCGGTGTTCCATTCCCAGAACTTGCTGTACAGCGCCCAGCCGCGAATGATCCCGCCGCCCACCGGTTTGTGCGCGTCGAGGTTGCCCGACTGATCGCCATCGATGATGCCGACCCGCAAGCGACCGCCGCGCACCGGGGTGCTGGACAAAACGGCCGCACCGTTGACCTGAGCCCCGCTGTCGCATCCGCTGAGCAGGCTGCTGCCGAGCAACAGGCCGCCACTGACCGCCAGGCCATTGCCGAGAAACCGGCGACGGGAAAATTCGTTCATCGCTGTCTCCTCAGACTCGCTCGGTCGCTGCTACACGCCGTGGTGCCGGTGTGCTGACACCCAATTGCGGCACGTCGAAACCGTGATCCAGATCGAGCAACGGGAACAGCAGATCCGCCACCCGGTGCGCTTCATCGATCAGCGGGAAACCGGACAGAATGAATGCCGATGTGCCCTGCGCTTCGTATTCGCGAATTCGCTCGGCGACCTGCTCGGCGCTGCCTACCAGGTAAGTGCCGGCTGCCGGGCCGAGGATGTTGAAGCCGAACAGGCTCGGGCCGAGCCAGACGTTCGGGTAGATCTCCAGGTCCCGGGCCTTGGGTAAACGGCCGGCGCGAATGGCCTCGACGTTGCGCTGGATCTGCGGATCGTCGCTGTGGAAGGTCTCCAGGGTTTCACCGGGCGGCAATTGACGTTCGATGGCCGTGCGCGCGGTTTGAAGCGAGGTACGTTGCAAGAGTTTCTCGGCGTGGGCCCAGGCCTCTTCCTCGGTTTCGCGAACGATGATTTGCAGGCGCGTGCCGAAGGTCAGCTCACGGCCGATTTTCGCGGCTTCTGCTGCGACCTTGCGGAATTTCTCGCCGAGTTTCGGCGGGGTGTTGGCGAAGCTCAGGTAGACGTCGAGCAGTTGCACCGAGTGCGCGACACCCGGCCCCGACGTGCCCGCGCCCCACAGTGGGATGCCAGGCTTTTGCTTCGGCGGATGCCAGCCACCCAACGGATGACTCGCGGCAGCCGGTGAACGGGGGGCGAGCTTGACGTACTGGCCGTCGAACCCCGAGGTGTCCCCGGCGTAGAAGCTCTGGAACGCACGCCAGTATTCGAGGCTGAAGTCATAACGTTCGTCGTGGGGGTAATGCACGCCGAGGGTGGCCAGGCCGGCGTCATTGCCGTTGACCACGTTGAACAGCAGGCGGCCGTTGGAGAATTGATCGAAGGTCAGCGCCCACTTGGCCAACACGGCTGGCGACAGTTCGCCGGGGTGTTGCGCGACCAGGAAGCGCAGGCGTTTCGTGGCGTCGATCAGCGCGGCCGAGACAGCGAGGCTTTCGTTGGGGCTGGAGCCCAGCAGCGAACCGTAGTAACCAAGACGGTCGCTGGCCACGGCAAGTTGTTTCAGATGTTCGAAATCGGTTGTCCAGCGGCCTTCGGGTTCCCACGGATAAGGCCCGTCGGGGGTGGTGAGGTACCAGAGAATTTTTACAGCCATGGGTGTGTTCCTTGAATGTGTGTCGACCTTGCGGGCGATGAGGCCCTTGAACCTTGCGTCGATCTTTCGGACGCCATCGCCGGCAAGCCGGCTCCTACAGGGTTCCGTGTTTTGCTCAGGTCAATCGGTGTACGCCAACCTTTGTAGGAGCCGGCTTGCCGGCGATGGGGCCCTTGAACCTTGCGCCGATCTTTCGGACGCCATCGCCGGCAAGCCGGCTCCTACAGGGGGTCTGTGTTTTGTTCAGGTCAATCGGAGTACGCCGAACTTTGTAGGAGCCGGCTTGCCGGCGATGGGGCCCTTGAACCTTGCGCCGATCTTTCGGACGCCATCGCCGGCAAGCCGGCTCCTACAAGGGGACCTGAAATCGTTAACTGCGACGGTCGATGGCTGGCACCAGGCCCAGCTCGGTGGCTTTGTCGTACAGGCCGCTCATTTTCCATTGCTGGGTCAATACGCCAGGGCCATAGGCGCGGGAGCCGCCGAGGGCGTCGGCGAGCAATTGCAGTTGCGCGCCCTCCTCCAGCAACAGGATGAATTCGGCGGTGGCGCGCAGGCCCTGTTTGCCCCACACGGTGGAGCCGCCGTTGGCTTCGAGAATCGCCAGGTTGAAGGGGTTTTCGGCAATCTTGTCGAGGATGAAATCGACTTCCGGCTGACGACGGTCGATGTACACCGGCAACTCCCGGGCGAGCTGATAACGCTGCACCGGCACGTAGTGGAACGGCAGCGTGCGGTGGGTTTGCGCCCAGGCGCCGAGGTACGGCGAGTGCACATGGGACACGGTGGTCACATCGGCATGTTGCTGGAACAGTTTGGTGTAACGCCCCAACCCACCCTTGCCTTTGCCATAGATCACCTTGCCTTCGAAGTCGGTGACCGTGGCTTGCAGCGGCTTGCGGTAATTCCACGGGCCGCCGTAGTTCACCGACACCAGCAGTTCCTGGCCCGGTACGCGCTCGATGAAACCAACGGTGCCGTTGGCGGTGATGGTGTTGGTTTCACGGAACACGGTGAAGGCTTCTTCAGCCTCGATCAGCACCTTGTCGATGAAGTTCTTCAGTTCTTCGCTGATCAGTTGTTCGTTGATGAGGACGGTCATGGCAATTCTCCAGAGTCAGGCGCGGCGCTTGGCCAACAGTTCATGGGCGGCTTGCAACGGGCGCGGATCGACCCAGTCGGCGATGGAAAAATCGCGTTCGAGGAAGCCGTGCAGGTAAAGGAAATCTTTCTGGGTATCGAGAAATTCCAGACGCTGTGCCGACAGGTCCGGCGCCAGCGTGGTGTGGAATTCACCGCGATAGGCTTCGGCGACACCGGCACTGCCGGCGCGGGTTTCTTCTTCGAGAATCGCGTTCAACGCCTCACGATTGTTCGCTGCCCAATCGGCGGCGCTGAGGGTTTGCGCGAGGAAGCGCACGACCAGGTCGAAATGGTTGTCCAGCAGGCTCTGGTGGACCGTGATCGGGCGCGGCGTGCCATTGTTGATGCGATAGCGCGGCTCGGCGATCAGGTCGAGATCAATGCCCACCACCAGCCCGAGACGCCGCGCGGCATCAGCGGCGGACGCGCCTTTGACGTACACCGCGTCGACTTCACCGCGCACCAGGTAATCGAGGCCCGACCAGAGGCGCTGTAAACCTTCCTGAGGATTCGCCGCCTGCTCCTGGTTTTGCAGCGCCACTTCCACCAGTTCGACGTCATCGAAGCCCAGCCCCGCCAGACTCAACGCGCCTTTGTAGCCGTGCAGGCTCATGGCCCGAGCGATGCTGCCGGGGCGGGTTTCACCCCAGGCCGGCAGCGCCAGACGCTTGCCTTTGAGGTCTTGCGGACGACGAATGCCGGAGTCCGGGCGAACCAGGATGGTTTGCCACTCTTCGATCCAGGTCAGGCCGATCAGGCGACTCGGCGCACCAGCGGCGCGTGCCGCCAGGGCCGGTACGTTGCCGCCTTCACGAAACAGGCCCGGCAACTCGTGATCGTAGTGGTGATGCCCCAGTTGCCGGGCCTCCTGCAAGGTCGACACCGGCAGGCCGTCAGCGGCGAATTCTTCGCTGAGCCAGCCGAGTTTGTAGGCGATGCCGGAAGCGGTCGGCACCGGGCAACGGGTGAACCAGATCTGCTCCAGTTCAGCCGGGGCAGCGGGTCGGGATTGTTTGGCAGCAAGCGTCATGGGCAGCTCCGTGGTTGGGCAAGTGTCTGTTGCCGGAGCTATTGCAGCGCCCGTGCCAAGAGCTGAAACGCCCGGTTTACGGGGCTTTGCGCCTGACACCGAGCAAACAACCGACACTGATTGCTGGCCTGCCAGCAGCATTGCGCGGCGACTGCTGCTGGCCGAGCAGTCGCCTCCCCGGCATTGCTTCCCCAGCAACACCACCCCGCCCAACCCCTTGCCGGGCGGGCATTCCAGCCCTTGGCGCAGAACTTGCTCAAGGCCCTTCAACGCCCGTGAAACACCGATCCCTTTGTAGGAGCCGGCTTGCCGGCGATGGCGGTGCATCAGGTGACATCCATGTTGTTTGATCCGCCGCCATCGCCGGAACGCCGCCCGCAGCAAGCCGGCTCCTACAAGGTTTCATGGCCATCATCAGATCAATGATCAGAGGTACAGCAATGAGCAAGGTCGAACACAACCCCGCCGGACAACTGATACAAGAACAGGCGCCGATCCGCCTGCTGGACAGCGAGGCTCAAGCCATCGCCGTGGCCAGGGACATCGCCCGGGAGATTGCCGAAATTGCCGCCGACGCCAGTCAAAACGGCCAACTGCCACGGCGTCAGGCGCAACTGTTGTCGGAGAGCGGCTTGACCGCCATTGGCGTGCCCAAGGCGTTTGGCGGCCTCGGCGCTTCGGTGGAAACCATCGTCGAAACCGTGCGAATCATTTCAGTCGCCGACGGCGGCGTCGGTCAGTTGCTGCAAATCCACAACGTCATGCTGCGAGGGATTTTTACCGGATACTCCGACGAGATTCGCGACCGACTGGTTCGCGATGTATTAGCCGGCAAGCGCTTCGGCAATGCCCTGGCGGAAGTCGGCGGCAAGAACAAATTCGCCCTCAAGACCCGCGTCGAACGCCGAGCCGACGGCAAGTTGATCCTCAATGGCAGCAAGTTTTACTCCACCGGCTCTTACCTGGCCGAGTGGATTTCCCTGACCGCCGCCAGTGATGACGGCGGTGCCGGGGTGCTGCTCAATCGCAACACACCGGGCCTGACGCTGGTGGATGACTGGGAAGCGTTCGGCCAGAAAAACTCGGTCAGCGGCACAGTGATTTTCGACAACATCGAACTCGACGAAGGCTTCGTCTCCCAGCGCAAAGGGCCTATGAAACGCACCGGGCTGACCTTCCCGCAGATTCTCCACGCGGCCATCGACACCGGCATTGCCGAAGGTGCGCTGTCGGCTGCGGTGGACTACCTGAATCACAATGCGCGGCCGTGGGTGGAAAGCGGCGTCGATCACGCCAATCAGGAACCGCACATCATCAAGCAGATCGGCGAATACGCCGTGGCCCTGCGCGGCGCGCAATCGCTGCTGCGCGACGCGGCGCGGGTGTTCGATCAGCACGAACTGGACCCGGACAACAAGGAACTGCAGGACGAGCTGATTCTGTCGGTGGCCACCGCCCGCGCCCACTCCGACGCGGCGTCGCTGAAAATCTCCAGCGACATTTTCTCCCTGCTTGGCGCCAGTTCCTCGCTGAGCAAATGGAACCTCGACCGTTTCTGGCGCAATGCAAGGGTCCACACCACCCACGACCCGATCCGCTGGCGCCTGCACCACGTCGGCAACTACTACCTCAACGGCGTCGATCCCGGCGAATACACCGCAATCCTCAACGCCAAGGAAAAACAGGGCGCGACTACCCTTGGACGCTGATCCCCCAGACACCGCCTCCCCTTGTAGGAGCGAGGCTTGCCCGCGAAGGCGCCCTCGAAATCGATGCAAATCCAAAGGCCCCATCGCCAGCAAGCCGGCTCCTACAGGGGCGGCGTTCCACCTGAACAAATGCGAAACCCTGTAGGAGCTGGCTTGCCGGCGATGGCGTCCTCGAAATCGATGCAACATCCAAAGGCCCCATCGCCGGCAAGCCGGCTCCTACAGGTTCGGCGTTCCACCTGAATAAATACGAAACCCTGTAGGAGCTGGCTTGCCGGCGATGGCGTCCTCGAAATCGATGCAAATTCAAAGGCCCCATCGCCGACAACCTGATCGTGTCCGCACACCACACAGAGCTTTTTCATGATCGAAAAACATCCTCTCTTGCGCAGCCTGGCGATTTACCGGGAGATGCCCTGGCGCTTCGCCCTGGTGGCGGCGCTGTACATCGCGGTGAACCTCGGGCTGGTCTGGCAGCAATGGCTGATCGGCCACGCCGTCAACGACGTCAGCGCCGGCCGCGCGGTTGTCCGGCAAGCCGATGGCAGTCTCGACGCCAGCCTCGGCTGGTACTGGTTGTGGCTTATGCTCGCCGTGGCGTTCGGCCGTGGCGTGTTGCAATACGCCGCCAGCGTACTGTCGCTGGTGCTCAGCCAGGAACTGCTGACGCGCCTGCGCGAGCGCATCCTGCAGCAGGTGCAAACCCTGCACCTGGGTTATCACTGGCAGCACGGCATGGGCGAAATGATCACCCGCACCACCCGCGATGCCGACAAGGTGCGCGATGCGCTGATCAGTTTCTGGCGCCAGGTGGTGGAAACCCCGCTCGTGGTGCTGGCCACCGTCGGCCTGTTGAGCTGGTACAACCCGCTGCTGGGGTTGGTGCCGCTGCTGCTGACGGTGTTCGGCCTGTGGATTTTCGTGCGCCAGACCGAGCGTCTGGTCAGCCTCGACCGCGCCGTCGGCGAGGCCTACGACCGGGTCAATCAGGACCTCAGCGAAGGCATCGGCGGCGTGCGGGTGATCAAATCGTTTGGTCTGGAACACAGCCGCATCCAGCGTTTCGCCGGGCAGGTGGCGGTGTTCGCCGAGCACGCCCGCCAGGCCCTCGCCTATTCCAGTTCGCGGATTCCGTTGCCTCAAGCGGTCGTCGCGCTGGGGCATGTGTGGATTCTGGTGTACGGCGCGCACCTGGTGGCCACCGCGCAATTGGGTATCGGTGAACTGGTGACCTCACTGCTGATCGCCACCACCCTGGTGTTCCGCATCGAAGGCATTGGCCGGGTGATGCAGACCTTCGCCGACGCACGCTCCAGCGCCGAAAGGATCTGGCAACTGCTGGACGAGCCTGCGGCGATCCGCAGCGGCAACGCAATCCTGCCCGATACGCCGCTGGGGCTGAAACTGGAACACGTCAACGTCAGCGCACCGGGTGGAGGCCTGGACATTCTTCATGACTGCTCGCTGACCGTGCAGCCCGGCGAGATCGTCGCGCTCGTCGGCGCCACCGGCACTGGCAAAAGCCTGTTGGCAAGCCTGTTGCCACGCCTCAGCGACATCAATTCCGGGCGCCTGCTGATCGGATCGGACAGCGCCGGCTGGCAAGACATTCGCCAGTTGAACCTCGACGAATTGCGGCGCCGGGTGCACGTGGTGCCGCAGGAAAGCTTCCTGTTTTCCGACACCCTCGCGGCCAACCTGCGCCTGACCGCACCCGACGCCAGCGATCAACAACTGCGTCACGGTTTGCGCCTGGCCGCCGCCGAAGACGTGCTGGAACGCCTGCCGCACGGCCTGGCCACGCCGCTGGGGGATCGCGGCGTGACCTTGTCCGGCGGCCAGCGCCAGCGTCTGAGCCTGGCTCGCGCGCTGCTTGGCGAGCCGGACATTCTGTGCCTGGACGACGCCACAAGCGCGCAGGATGCGATCAGTGAACGCCAGGTACTCAACAACATTCGCCAGTTGCGCCGCGATCAGGGCCGGGCCACCACGTTGCTGGTGATCTCCAGCAAGCTCTCGACCATCCTCCTGGCCGACCGCGTGCTGATGCTGCAGGACGGCAAAATCGCCGCCAACGGCACCCACGAAGCATTACTCAAAACCCATCCGGACTACCGCGACCTGCTAGGGATCGACCATGGCTAACCCAATCGCCGGCAAGGCCTTGAGCGATATCGAAATCGAAGAAATGCTCGCCCGCAAGGCCCTCGACCGCAGCATGTTCAGTCGGCTATTGCCGCTGCTGAAACCGATTCGCCGGCACATTGTCGGCGTCATCGGCATTGAACTGCTGCTGGTGTTCACGGTGTTTCTGCGGCCGTGGTTTGTCCGTGAGTTGCTCGACCGTGGGCTGATTCAACAGAACGATCATTGGTTGCTGGACGAACGTTTGGTGCTGTGGCTCGGCCTCGGATTGGCGGCCAGTTGGCTCGGGCGTTTCCTGCTCGCCGGTGTCTCGCAGTTTGTCGCAGGCAGCGCGGCGATCCGCGTACTCAATGACTTGCGGGTGCGCGTATTTGCCCATGTGCAGAGCTTGAGTGTCAGCTACTTCGACCGGACCAAGGCCGGGCGGATCATTTCTCGCGCCGACCGCGATGTCGACGCCCTCGAACCGCTGCTGATTCAGGGCCCACCCGAACTGCTGGGCGCATTGCTACGCTGTGGCCTTGCCTCGGTGATGTTGTGGCGGATCGACCCGCGATTCTTTCTCAGCCTCGCCGCCACGGTGCCGTTGCTGGTGTTGGCGACCTGGAGTTTCAAACGCATTTCCCAACGCAACTGGGCCAAGGTCGCGGAAAACCGCAGCCGTTTCACCGCGCATCTGGTGGAGAGCGTCAGCGGCGCACGCATGTTGCAACAATGCGCCCAGCAAGCGCCCAACCTGCGGCGCTATCGCGGCTTGCTGGATGATTTCAATCAGGCGCTGATTCGCGGCAGCCTGCGATCCAGCTGGTTTGCACCGTTCACCGCGCTGCTCAGCTCCGCCGGCATGGCGGTGTTGTTGCTGGTGGGCGCCTATGGTCTGGCGCAGGCGGATGTCACCGTGGGCCAGGTCGCGGAAAGCCTGTTTTATGTGTTCCTGTTTCTTGGGCCGTTGCAGGAACTGTCGGACCTGTTCGAGCGTTACGCCACCGGATCGGCCTCGGCGCAGCGGATCTTTTTGCTGCTCGACACGCGCCCGGAGATCAGCGACAGCACCACCCCGCAACGCCTGGGCAAGGCCCGCGGCGAAGTCAGTTTTGAACGGGTGCGGTTTGCCTACGATGCCAGCGGCGCTTCACCGGTGATCAATAACCTCGACCTGCAGATTCCGGCCGGCGAAGTGCTGGCGATCGTCGGCCCGTCAGGCCATGGCAAGAGCACGCTGGTGCAGTTGCTGACGCGTTTTTACGAGGTGCAGTCGGGGGCGGTGAAGCTCGATGGCGTTGATATCCGCGACCTCACCCAGCATGAACTGCGGCGCAACGTCGGCGTGGTGTTGCAGGACAACGTGCTGTTCAGCGGCAGCATCCTCGACAACCTGCGCCTCGCCGCGCCCCAAGCGGACGATGCCCGGCTGATTGCTGCTGCCCGGGAGCTGGGCGCGGATGAAGTGCTGGAACGCCTGCCGCATCAGTACCAGACCGAAGTCGGGCCGCTGGGCGGGCACTTGAGCCACGGCCAGCGGCAACTGGTGTGCCTGGTGCGCGCCTACCTCGCGGACCCGGCAGTGCTGGTGCTGGACGAAGCGACTTCGGCGGTCGACATCCACACCGAGCGACGCATTCAGCGCGCGTTCCGCCGACTGTGCGAGGGCCGCACCGCGATCATCATCGCCCACCGCCTGGCAACCATTCGCGATGCCGACCGCATTGCAGTGATCCGTCATGGCCGCCTGGTCGAACAAGGGCCGCACAGCCAATTGATCGACCAGGGTGGCGCCTATGCGGCGTTGTACCAGACCTATCTGCGCAGCGCCGAAGCGGGTGCGTCGATTGACGATATCGTCGCCACAGCGCCGGCGTAACGAAAACCGCAATCGCTTGTAGGAGCCGGCTTGCTGGCGATGCGGATTGCGCGGTGTGTCAGGCAGGCCGCCATCGCTGGCAGGCCAGCTCCCACAGGGGATTGGCGTCGTACACGAAACCTGTAGGAGCCGGCTTGCCGGCGATAGCAATCTGCAAAACACCACAAAACCCTCTGCTGCACCCCGAACAAC
>NZ_JACNDU010000042.1:0-31540 GCF_017351735.1 Pseudomonas sp. FW300-N2A2
CATAGCCGCCGTTACCGCAAAAATGGATATGTACGCCAGAGGAGGGGAAAAACAGCAGAACCAAACCCCACAAACGCAAAAACGGCACCCGAAGGTGCCGTTTCTGTTTTCTACGATCTACTGCTAAGCGATCAACCCGCCAGACCAGCCTGTTGAACCAGAGCCAGCAACGGCTGCGGATACAGCCCGAGGAAGAACGCCAGTACGGCGATGGCCAGCAGCATCACGCCGCCTGCACGTTGTTCCCAATGCAGTTGCGCATCGTGGCGACGCAGGTTTGGCTCCATCAGGTACAGAGTGACCATGACGCGCAGGTAGTAGAAGACGCCGATGGCGCTGCCCAGTACCAGGGAACCGACCAGCCACCACTGGTGCGACTCGACACCGGTGGCGATGATGTAGAACTTGCCGATGAAGCCCGCGGTCAGCGGGATACCGGCCAGGGACAGCATCATCACGGTCAGGACGGCGGTCAGGTACGGACGGCGCCAGAACAGGCCGCGGTATTCGTACAGGGCATCCGCGTCACGGCCGTTGTACGGCGAGGACATCAGGGTGATCACGCCGAAGGCGCCGAGGCTGGTGATCACGTAGGTGACCAGGTACACGCCGATGGCTTCCACGGCCAGACCCTTGCTCGCCACCAGGGCGATCAGCAGGTAGCCGAAGTGCGCGATGGACGAGTAACCCAGCAGACGCTTGAGGTTGCTTTGGGTCAGGGCCAGCAGGTTACCGAACAGGATCGAGGCGATGGCGATGATGGTCAGCACGTCGCTGAGTACACCGCTGCTCGCCGCTGGCGAGATCTGGAACAGACGCACCATCACCGCGAACACAGCGACTTTGGAAGCGGTCGCCAGGAACGCCGCCACCGGTGCCGGAGCACCTTCGTAAACGTCCGGGGTCCAGAGGTGGAACGGTACCAGCGACAGTTTGAACGCCAGGCCGATCAGCATCATGCCCAGGCCCATCTGCGCCAGGGAGCTTGGCAGACCGGTGGCCGCGAGGGCCTGACCGATACCGACAAAGCTCAGGCTGCCGGAATCGGCGTAGAGCAGGGCCATACCGAACAACAGGAACGCGGAACCGGCGGCCGACAGCACCATGTACTTGATACCGGCTTCCAGCGAACGCTTGTTGAAGAAGGCGTAGGCCACCAGACCGTAGACCGGCACCGAGAGCAGTTCCAGGCCGATGAACAACCCGGCCAGGTGCTGCGCGCTGACCAGAACCAGGCCACCGGCGGCGGCCATCAGGATCAGCAGGTACAGTTCTTCGCGGTTGCCCGGGTAACCCGAACCGCCATCGCCGAGGTAGGCGTGGGCGAGGGTCACACAAGCGAGGGTGGCGACCAGGATCAGCGCCATGTACAAGCAGGCAAAGCTATCGATCTGCAGCAGTGGGGTCACGGCCAATGGCGCGACTTTCAAGGCTGGCAGGATCGACAGCAACGCCAGGTTCAGGCCCGCCACGGAAATCAGGAAGGTCTGCGAGTGGTTGCGGCGCCAGGCAATCGCCAGCATCACCACGATGATCGTGGCGCTGGTGATCAACAACGGCGCTAGCGCGATAAAGTGTTGAGTCGTGAATTCCATAGCGCTCTTACCGGGCCGAAGCGAGTTGAGTGAAGGCGGTGCCGAGCCATTGCTGCACGCCATGCATCGTCGCAGCAGAGGTATCGAGGAACGGTTGCGGGAACACGCCGATGTAGATCAGCAATGCCGCCAGACCGACCACCATGATCAGTTCGCGACCGTCCATGCCATGCAGCACCGCGTCCGATTTGGCCGGACCGAAGTACGCACGGTGGATCATGATCAGCGAGTAGACCGAACCGAACACCAGACCGGACGTCGCGATGATGGTGACCAACGGTGCAGCAGGGAAGGTACCGATCAGGATCAGGAACTCACCGACAAAGTTACCGGTGCCCGGCAAGCCCAGCGACGCGGCTGCGAAGAACAGGCTGAGGGCTGGCAGGTAAGCGATCTTCGACCACAGGCCACCCATTTCACGCATGTCGCGGGTGTGGGTACGCTCGTACAACTGACCGCTCAGGATAAAGAGTGCCGCGGCCGACAGACCGTGCGCCAGCATCTGCATCACCGCGCCCTGCAGCGCCAGTTGGCTGCCGGAGTAGATGCCGATCAGTACGAAGCCCATGTGGGAAACGGACGAGAAGGCAATCAGACGCTTGATGTCGGTTTGTGCGAAGGCCAGGAACGCGCCGTAGAAAATCCCGATCAGACCGAGGGTCATGGCGATCGGCGCAAACTCGGCCGACGCATTCGGGAACAGCGGCAGGGCGAAACGCAGCAGACCGTACGCAGCGGTTTTTAACAAGATACCGGCCAGGTCGACGGAACCTGCGGTCGGCGCCTGGGCGTGAGCATCAGGCAACCAGGAGTGGAACGGTACGACTGGCAGCTTGACCGCGAAGGCGATGAAGAAACCGAGCATCAGGATGTACTCGGTGGTCAGCGACATCTTGGTTTTCAACAGGTCGGCGTAGTTGAAGGTAATCACGCCGGTGTCGTTGAAGTTGACCAGTACCAGACCCAGGATCGCCACCAACATGATCAGGCCGGAAGCCTGAGTGAAGATGAAGAACTTGGTCGCCGCGTAGATCCGGGTTTTCTTGCCGTCTGAAGAACTGTGACCCCAGAGCGCGATGAGGAAGTACATCGGCACCAGCATCATTTCCCAGAAGAAGAAGAACATGAACAGGTCGAGGGCGAGGAACACGCCGACGACACCGCCCAGGATCCACATCAGGTTCAAGTGGAAGAAGCCAACGTGACGTTGAATCTCTTTCCACGAGCAGAGTACCGAAAGCACACCCAGCAGACCGGTCAGCATGATCATCAGCAGCGACAGGCCGTCGAGGGCCAGGTGCACGCTGATGCCGAAGCGCTCGATCCAGATGTGCTTGAACTCAAGCGCCCAGGTCGGGTCGGCGCCAGGCGCCGGGGCAAATGAATAGTCACCGGTGGCCCACAGCCAGAGGCCGAGGGAGAGCAACAGGGACATGGTGATCAGCGCAATCCAGCGGGGGAGGGTGGCGCCGAAGCGCTCACCCATCCAGCACAGCAGGCCGCCGATGAAGGGGATCAGGATTAGCCAAGGCAGAATCATGACGGGCTCAATTCCTTTCGCAAGTTCGCAAGGTTCATATTCAGACCGCTACCAGCACGATGGCGCCGATGACCAGCACGGAGCCGGCTGCCATCGATGCCGCGTACCAACGCAGTTGACCGGTTTCGGTACGGCTCAGGGCGGTGTGACCGCCTTTGGCCATACGCGGGATCAGACCGATGGTCTGGTCGAGCGGGTCTTTGCGCAGTACATGGCTGATCGCCAGGTATGGCTTGACGAACAGTTTGTCGTAGATCCAGTCGAAGCCCCAGGCAGCGAACCACCAGGCCGAAAGGAAGCGGCCGATGCCGCTGTTGGCGATTGCAGTAACGAAACGACGCTTGCCGAGGAACAGCAACGCGGCCAGCAGGATACCGGCCAGGGCGATGGCGCCCGAGGCGATTTCCAGACTGTGCTTGGCTTCGCCGCCGGCGTGGCCGACGCTTTCCGGCAGCACACCGTGCAGCGGCGGAACGATCATCGCGCCAATGGCGGTGGACAATACGATCAGCACCGACAGTGGCAGCCAGTGAGCGATGCCGTGACCGGCGTGCGCTTCGGTCTTCACTTCACCGTGGAACGCGATGAAGATCAGGCGGAAGGTGTACAGCGAAGTCATGAATGCGCCGACCAGACCTGCGTACAGCAGACCCTGGTTGCCGCTGGCAAACGCTTCCCACAGGATTTCGTCCTTGGAGTAGAAGCCTGCGGTTACCAGTGGCAGGGCCGCCAGGGCCGCGCCGCCGACGATGAAGCTGGCGTAGGCCAGTGGCAGTTTCTTCCACAGGCCGCCCATCTTGAAGATGTTCTGCTCGTGGTGGCAGGCAACGATCACCGCACCGGACGCAAGGAACAGCAGCGCCTTGAAGAAGGCGTGGGTCATCAGGTGGAAAATCGCGCCATCCCATGCGCCAACGCCCAGCGCCAGGAACATGTAGCCGATCTGGCTCATGGTCGAATAGGCGAGGATACGTTTGATGTCGGTCTGAACCAGTGCCGCGAAACCGGCGAGTACCAGAGTCACGCCGCCAACGATGCCCACCAGGTGCAGGATTTCCGGCGCCAGGGTGAACAGGCCGTGGGTACGGGCGATCAGGTAGACACCGGCGGTCACCATGGTCGCGGCGTGGATCAGTGCCGAAACCGGGGTAGGACCGGCCATCGCATCCGCCAGCCAGGTTTGCAGTGGCAGTTGCGCGGATTTACCGACAGCGCCGCCCAGCAGCATCAGGGTGGCCATGACCATCCAGAAGTCGCCGGCCTGGAATTTCTGCGGTGCCAGCACCAGCAGTTCCTGGACGTTCAGCGTGCCCAGTTGGGCGAACAGGATGAACAGGCCGATGGCCATGAACACGTCGCCGATGCGGGTCACGATGAAGGCTTTGAGTGCGGCGTTACCGTTGTTGCGGTTGCTGTAGTAGAAACCGATCAACAGGTACGAGCACAGGCCCACGCCTTCCCAGCCGAAGTACAGGAACAACAGGTTATCGCCCAGGACCAGGAACAGCATGCTGGCGATAAACAGGTTGGTGTAGGCGAAGAAACGCGAGTAACCGGCTTCACCGCGCATGTACCAGGACGCGAACAGGTGGATCAGGAAGCCGACACCGACGACTACACCGAGCATGGTCAGGGACAGACCATCCAGGTACAGCGCGAAGTTCGGCGTGAAGCCTTCCACCGCCATCCACTGCCACAACACCTGGGTGTAGTGACCGCCTTCAGGTGGCGCGACGTTGAACTGCCAGATCACGTAAGCGGTGACGATGGCAGACAGGCCGATGGAACCGACGCCGATCAGCGCCGACAGGTTTTCCGAGAGGCGTCCACGGGAGAACGACAGCAGCAGGAAACCGATGAGAGGGAATACGAAAGTCAGATAGAGAAGATTCATCCGCGCATCTCACTGGCAGCGTCGATATCGAGCGTGTGGAAGCGGCGATACAGTTGCAGCAGGATCGCCAGGCCGATACTGGCCTCGGCGGCTGCCAGGCTGATCACCAGGATGAACATGATCTGTCCATCCGGCTGCGCCCAGCGGCTACCGGCAACGATGAACGCCAAAGCGGAGGCATTCATCATGACCTCCAGGCTCATCAGCACGAAGAGAATGTTGCGGCGGACCATCAGGCCGACCAGACCGAGGCAGAACAGGATGCCGGCGACCGCCAGACCATGCTCCAAAGGGATAGCAGGCATCGTCATTGCTCCTTGGCTTCGTTACGGCCCAAGTGGAACGCCGTCACGGCTGCGGCGAGCAGCAGCATCGAGGCGAGTTCGACCACCAGCAGGTACGGACCGAACAGGCTGATGCCCACGGCCTTGGCGTCTACGGTGGTGTGGCCGACGGCCTGGCCGCTCTGGTGGGAGAACAGCACGTACAGCAGTTCAGCCAGCAGCAGGGTGCCGAGAATCACCGGGCCGAGCCAGATGCCGGGCTTGAGCCAGACGCGCTCTTGCTGAACCGAGGCGGGGCCCAGGTTCAGCATCATCACCACGAACACGAACAGCACCATGATGGCGCCAGCGTAGGCGATCACTTCCAGAACACCGGCAAACGGTGCGCCGAGGGCAAAGAACGTCATGGCCACGGCGATCAGCGAAATGATCAGGTAGAGCAGGGCGTGCACAGGGTTGGTGTGGGTGATCACGCGAAGCGTGGACACCACAGCGATACCCGATGCGAAATAGAAAGCGAATTCCATCTTTCTTCCTTAAGGCAGCAAGCTCTTCACGTTGATCGGTTCGGCTTCATTCTGCGCGGAGCCTTTCGGCTTCCCGGCAATCGCCATACCTGCAACACGATAGAAGTTGTAATCAGGGTTTTTGCCGGGGCCGGAGATCAGCAGATCTTCTTTCTCGTAAACCAGGTCCTGACGTTTGAACTCGGCCATCTCGAAATCCGGTGTCAGCTGGATCGCGGTGGTCGGGCAGGCTTCCTCGCAGAGGCCGCAGAAAATGCAGCGCGAGAAGTTGATGCGGAAGAAGTCCGGGTACCAGCGACCGTCTTCGGTTTCAGCTTTCTGCAGCGAGATGCACCCGACCGGGCACGCCACGGCGCACAGGTTGCAGGCTACACAACGCTCTTCGCCATCAGGGTCGCGGGTCAGGACGATACGGCCACGGTAGCGCGGCGGCAGGTAGACCGGTTCTTCCGGGTACTGCAGCGTGTCGCGCTTGCGGAAGGCGTGGCCGAAAATCATCACCAGGCTGCGAAGCTGGGTGAAGAAGCCATGCACGATGTCAAATATGTACTTCATGATTCTCTATCCTCACTGAGCCGCGACGGCGGGCGTGTTGAGCAACACGATCGCAGCGGTCACCAGCATGTTGACGAGGGTCAGCGGCAGGCAGAACTTCCAGCTGAAGTCCATCACTTGGTCATACCGTGGGCGCGGAATCGAGGCGCGCAACAGGATGAAGATCATGATGAAGAACGCGGTTTTCAGCGCAAACCAGATGAACGGGATCTGCGGCAGAATGTTGAACGGACCGTGCCAGCCACCGAAGAACAAGGTCACCAGCAGCGCCGAAATCAATACGATGCCGATGTACTCGCCGACGAAGAACATGCCCCATTTCATGCCGGCGTATTCAATGTGGTAACCGTCAGCCAGTTCCTGCTCCGCTTCCGGCTGGTCGAACGGGTGACGGTGAGTCACGGCGACGCCGGCGATGAAGAAGGTCAGGAAACCGAAGATCTGCGGAATGATGAACCACAGGTTCTGCGCTTGATATTCAACGATGTCGCGCATGTTGAACGAGCCGACCTGGATCACGATGCCCATCAGCGACAGGCCCATGAACACTTCGTACGACACGGTCTGTGCCGAGGCCCGCAAGCTGCCCAGCAGGGCGAACTTGTTGTTACTCGACCAGCCGGCGAACAGCACCGCGTAGACCGACAGACCGGCCATGGCGAAGAAGAACAGGATGCCGATGTTGATGTCCGCCACGCCCCAGGTCGGGGTGATCGGGATGATCGCGAAGGCAATCAGCAGGGCGCTCATGGCCACGACCGGTGCCAGGGTGAAGATCATCTTGTCGGCGAACGGCGGGGTCCAGTCTTCCTTGAAGAACATCTTGATCATGTCGGCCGCGATCTGGAACGCGCCGAACGGGCCGACGCGGTTCGGACCGTAACGGTCCTGCCAGAGGGCGAGCAGACGACGCTCGACCCAGCTCAGCAGCGCGCCGCACACCACCACGGCGAGCAGAATCACGATGGCCTTGAGGACCGCGATGATCACGTCAATCACTTCAGGCGTGAACCAGGTCATTGAGCTGCCTCCTGCAGACCGTCAACGGATTTGCCAAAGATCGCTGGCGGAATGCCCGCGATACCGGCCGGCAATGCGACCAGGCCAGCACCCAGCTCTTCGTTGATGCGCAGCGGCAGACGCAGGGTCTGGCCGGCAACGTTCAAGCTCAGCAGGGCACCGTCATTGACACCCAGGCGATCCGCTTCGGACTTGGCCAAAGCGACGTAGGCGGCCGGGATGCGTTCCTGAACCGGTGCGGCTTTCGAAGAGTTCTCTTCGCTGCCGAGCAGGTGGAAGAACGGCACGACCTGCCAGGTGCCCGGCGCCGGGTTGAAGGCGCGCGGAACAGCCGAGAACCAGTTCAGCGAATCACCGGTGCTTTCGATCAGGCGGGTGCCCGGGTCGCCAGCGCGGATGTGACCACCGACTTCGTCCTGGAACTTGTTCCAGGCTTGCGGCGAGTTCCAGCCCGGAGACCAGGCGAAAGGCACTTGCTGACGCGGTTCGGCCGAGCCCGAGTAACCTTCCATGGAGAAGGCGAACGCGGTGTCCTTGTCTTGCGGGGTACGCGGTTCGTGCACGTTGATGTCAGCGCGCATGGCGGTACGACCCGAATAACGCAGCGGTTCACGGGCAAGCTTCATGCCCTTGATGCGGAACGAGGCGGACGGTGCGGCATCGACGATGCGGTTCAGTTGCGGCGTGCTTGCAGCGACGGCAGCGGTGACGTGGTCCAGTTGGGTCCAGTCGATCGGCTGGTTCAGCAAGGTAGCGCGCAGGGCATGCAGCCAGCGCCAGCCTTCGTGAACCAGGATGCTCGCGTCCATGTACTTCGGATCGAAGACCTGGAAGAAGCGCTGGGCGCGGCCTTCCTGGCTGACCAGCGTACCGTCGCCTTCAGCGAAGCTGGCGGCTGGCAGAACCAGGTGCGCGCGATCGCTGGTGGCGGTTTTCTGGTGGTCGGCAACGATCACCACTTTCGCGGCGGTCAGGGCGGCATCGACACGGGCTTTGTCGGTACGGGTGTACAGATCGTTTTCCAGCACGACGATGGCGTCGGCCTTGCCATCGATCACCGCTTGCAGCGCGGCGTCGACCGATTCGCCACCGAGCATGGCCAGGCCGAGGCTGTTGGCCTCTGGCACGATCAGGCTGATAGAACCGTTCTTCTCGCGCAGCTTCAGGGCTTTGGCGATGTTCGCGGCGGCTTCGATCAATGCTTTGGAACCCAGCGAGGTACCGGCAATGATCAGTGGACGCTTGGCCGCGAGCAGGGCGTCGGCAATGCGCTTGGCCAGTTCGAGGGCTTCGGTGTCGAGGCCTTCAACGGCTGGGGCGCTGGCGTCGAGGGCGTGAGCCACGGCGAAACCGATGCGCGCCAGGTCATCTGGAGCGGCGTGAACGCACTCTTCGGCGATGTCGTCGAGCTTGGTTTCAGCCAGGCTGGCGATGAACAGCGGGTTCAGCTCGTGCTGACCGATGTTCTTCACCGCAGCGTCGAGCCAAGGCTGAACGCGCATGGAGTCGGCCATGTCTTCGGCCTTGCCCTTGACCGATTGACGCAGGGACAGCGCCATACGGGCGGCGGTCTGGGTCAGGTCTTCGCCGAGGACGAAGATGGCGTCGTGGTCTTCGATGTCGCGCATGTTCGGGATCGGCAGCGGGCTGTCTTTGAGCACCTGCATGACCAGACGAATGCGTTCCAGCTCGGCGGCTTCGATACCGGAGTAGAAGTGCTCGGCGCCGACCAGCTCGCGCAACGCGTAGTTGCTTTCGAGGCTGGCACGCGGCGAACCGATGCCGACGATGTTGCGACCGCGCAGCAGGTCAGCCGCTTTATCCAGCGCTTCGTCGAGGCTCAGCTTGGTGCCGTTGGCCAGCAGAGGCTGACGCGGGCGGTCTTCGCGGTTGACGTAGCCATAGCCGAAACGGCCACGGTCGCACAGGAAGTACTGGTTGACCGAACCGTTGAAGCGGTTTTCGATCCGACGCAGTTCGCCGTAACGCTCGCCCGGGGAGATGTTGCAACCGCTGGAGCAGCCATGGCAGATGCTCGGCGAGAACTGCATGTCCCACTTGCGGTTGTAGCGCTCGGAGTGAGTCTTGTCGGTGAACACACCGGTCGGGCAGACCTCGGTGAGGTTGCCGGAGAATTCGCTTTCCAGTACGCCGTCTTCAACGCGACCGAAGTACACGTTGTCGTGGGCGCCGAACACACCAAGGTCGGTGCCGCCAGCGTAATCCTTATAGAAGCGCACGCAGCGGTAGCAAGCGATGCAGCGGTTCATTTCGTGGGAGATGAACGGGCCCAGTTGCTGGTTCTGGTGGGTACGCTTGGTGAAGCGATAACGGCGCTCGTTGTGGCCGGTCATCACGGTCATGTCTTGCAGGTGGCAGTGACCGCCTTCCTCACAGACCGGGCAGTCGTGCGGGTGGTTGGTCATCAGCCATTCAACAACACTGGCGCGGAAGGCCTTGGACTCTTCATCTTCGATGGAGATCCAGGTGCCGTCGGTGGCAGGGGTCATGCAGGACATGACGATGCGACCGCGGGTGTCGTTCTCGTCGGTGTACTGCTTGACCGCGCACTGGCGGCAAGCGCCAACGCTGCCAAGGGCAGGGTGCCAGCAGAAATAAGGGATATCGAGGCCTAGCGACAGACATGCCTGTAACAGGTTGTCTGCCCCATCGACTTCGAGCTCTTTGCCGTCTACGTGGATAGTGGCCATGGTTCAAAGTTCTTCGTTGGCCCGGTGTCAGCGGGCGTGGCTAATGGAATCTTGTTATTCGCGTGAATCAACACAGCCGTTCAAGGCGTCATCACACGAGAAGGCGAACGGCACGGACCGTTCGCCTTTTTTAAGCGTTAAGCGCCGACTACGATCGGCCTTGCCAGAGGCGGGACGACGGCGCTGACAGGCGCGATGCCGGCTTCGAACTCATGGCGGAAGTATTTGATTGCGCTGCCCAATGGCTC
The DNA here is from genome assembly GCF_017351735.1 of Pseudomonas sp. FW300-N2A2. NCBI lineage: Bacteria > Pseudomonadati > Pseudomonadota > Gammaproteobacteria > Pseudomonadales > Pseudomonadaceae > Pseudomonas > Pseudomonas sp. FW300-N2A2. Next base: position 10,375 of record NZ_JACNDU010000042.1, read on the forward strand.
CACGGCACCCGGTGCGTGAGCACAGAAGGTCTTGCCTGGGCCGAGGAAACCGACCAGACCCAGCAGGGTCTCGATGTCGCCTGGCTGGCCTTCGCCGTTCTCGATGGCCATCAGCAGCTTGACGCTCCATGGCAAGCCATCGCGGCAAGGGGTGCAGAAACCGCAGGATTCGCGGGCGAAGAACTGCTCCATGTTGCGCAGCAGCGAAACCATATTGACGCTGTCGTCCACCGCCATGGCCAGGCCGGTACCCATACGGGTGCCCACTTTGGCGATGCCGCCGGCGTACATTTGTGCGTCCAGGTGTTCAGGCAACAGGAAGCCGGTACCGGCGCCGCCTGGCTGCCAGGCCTTGAGCTTGTAACCGTCGCGCATGCCGCCGGCGTAGTCTTCGAACAACTCGCGACCGGTGACGCCGAATGGCAATTCCCACAGGCCCGGGTTCTTGACCTTGCCGGAGAAGCCCATGAGCTTGGTGCCCATGTCTTCACTGCCTTCGCGAGCCAACGATTTGTACCAGTCCACGCCATCGGCAATGATCGCCGGGACGTTGCACAGGGTTTCAACGTTGTTCACGCAAGTCGGCTTGCCCCACACGCCAACGGCGGCAGGGAAGGGCGGCTTGGAGCGCGGGTTGGCGCGGCGGCCTTCGAGGGAGTTGATCAGTGCAGTTTCTTCACCGCAGATGTAACGCCCGGCGCCGGTGTGGACGAACAGCTCGAAATCGAAGCCGCTGCCCAGGATGTTCTTGCCCAAAAGGCCAGCTGCCTTGGCTTCTTCCACGGCACGGTTGAGGTGCTTGGCGGCGGTGGTGTATTCGCCACGCAGGAAGATGTAGCCACGGTAGGTTTTCAGCGCGCGGGCACTGATCAGCATGCCTTCGATCAGCAGATGGGGCAGTTGCTCCATCAGCATGCGGTCTTTCCAGGTGTTCGGCTCCATTTCATCCGCGTTGCACAGCAGGTAGCGGATATTGATGGATTCGTCTTTGGGCATCAGGCCCCACTTCACGCCCGTGGGGAAGCCTGCACCGCCGCGACCTTTCAGGCCGGCGTCTTTCACGGTCTGGACGATGTCGTCCTGAGCCATGTCGGCGAAGGCCTTGCGCGCAGCCGCGTAACCGTTCTTGGCCTGGTACTCGTCGAGCCAGACAGCTTCGCCGTCGTCACGCAGACGCCAGGTCAGCGGGTGAGTCTCGGCCGAACGCTTGATGCGGTTGGCAGGACCGAAGGAAGTCAGGGTCATACGTAGCCCTCGAGCAATTTGGCAACGCCGGCAGGCTGCACATCACCGAAAGTGTCGTCGTCGATCATCAACGCCGGCGCCTTGTCGCAGTTGCCGAGGCAGCAGACCGGCAGCAGGGTGAAACGACCGTCGGCGGTGGTCTGGCCCAGGCCGATGCCGAGTTTGCTCTGGATTTCGCTAACTACCGATTCATGGCCGCCGATGTAGCAGACCATGCTGTCGCAGACTCGAATGATGTGGCGACCGACTGGCTGACGGAAGATCTGGCTATAGAAAGTCGCCACGCCTTCAACGTCGCTCGCCGGGATGCCGAGGATCTCGCCGATGGCGTAGAGCGCGCCGTCAGGCACCCAGCCACGTTCCTTCTGGACGATCTTCAGGGCTTCGATCGACGCCGCGCGCGGGTCTTCGTAGTGATGCAGCTCGTGCTCGATGGCCGAGCGCTCGGTTTCACTCAAGGTGAAACGGTCTGTCTGGATAAGCGTGCTGTTCATGCTTAGCGGTCCACGTCGGCCATAACGAAATCGATACTACCCAGGTACGCAATCAAGTCCGCGACCATGCTGCCTTTGATCACCGAAGGGATCTGCTGCAGGTGCGGGAAGCTTGGGGTGCGAATCCGGGTGCGGTAGCTCATGGTGCCGCCATCGCTCGTCAGGTAATAACTGTTGATGCCCTTGGTCGCTTCGATCATCTGGAAGGATTCGTTGGCCGGCATGACCGGGCCCCACGAAACTTGCAGGAAGTGCGTGATCAGGGTCTCGATGTGCTGCAGCGTGCGCTCTTTCGGCGGCGGCGTGGTCAGCGGGTGATCCGCCTTGTACGGGCCTTCCGGCATGTTGCGCATGCACTGGTCGATGATCTTGATGCTCTGGCGCATTTCTTCGACGCGCACGATGCAGCGGTCGTAGGCATCGCCATTGGCGGCCAGCGGCACTTCGAATTCGAAGTTCTCGTAGCCCGAGTATGGACGCGCTTTACGCAGGTCGAAGTCGCAACCGGTCGAACGCAGGCCTGCACCGGTGACGCCCCATTCGAGGGCCTCTTTGGTGTTGTAGGCAGCGACGCCGATGGTCCGGCCACGCAGGATGCTGTTGTCCAGGGCGGCTTTCTGGTATTCGTCCAGACGCTTTGGCATCCACTCGACGAAGTCTTTCACCAGTTTTTCCCAGCCGCGCGGCAGGTCGTGCGCGACGCCGCCGATGCGGTACCAGGCCGGGTGCAGACGGAAGCCGGTAATGGCTTCGATCACCGTGTACGCCTTCTGGCGGTCGGTGAAGGTGAAGAACACCGGGGTCATGGCGCCGACGTCCTGGATGTAGGTACCCAGGAACAGCAGGTGGCTGGTGATCCGGAAGAACTCGGCCATCATGATGCGGATGACGTCGACCTTCTCGGGCACCTTGATGCCGGCCAGCTTCTCGACCGAGAGCACGTACGGCAGGTTGTTCATCACGCCGCCGAGGTAGTCGATACGGTCGGTGTACGGGATGAAGCTGTGCCAGGACTGACGCTCGGCCATCTTCTCGGCACCACGGTGGTGGTAGCCGACGTCAGGCACGCAGTCGACGATCTCTTCACCGTCCAGCTGCAGGATGATGCGGAACGCACCGTGCGCGGAAGGGTGGTTGGGACCGAGGTTGAGGAACATGTAGTCCTCGTTCGCACCGGAACGCTTCATGCCCCAGTCTTCAGGCTTGAAGCGCGCGGCTTCTTCCTCAAGCTGTTGCTTGGCCAGGTTCAGGGTGAACGGGTCGAACTCGGTGGCACGGGCCGGGAAGTCCTTGCGCAGCGGGTGACCTTCCCAGGTCGGCGGCATCATGATGCGGGTCAGGTGCGGGTGGCCGGCAAAGTCGATGCCGTACATGTCCCACACTTCACGCTCGTACCAGTTGGCGTTCGGCCAGATCCCGGTGACGGTCGGCACGCTGAGGTCGCTCTCGGACAAGGCGACCTTGATCATCACGTCACTATTACGTTCGATCGACATCAGGTGATAGAACACGGTGAAGTCGGCGCCGCTTGGCAGCCCTTGACGCTTGGTGCGCAGACGCTCGTCCACGCCGTGCAGGTCATAGAGCATGACGTACGGCTTGGGCAGGTTGCGCAGGAAGGTCATCACTTCGACGAGTTTGGCGCGGGCAACCCAAAGCACCGGCATGCCGGTGCGGGTAGGCTGGGCGGTGAACGCCTCGGGGCCAAAACGGTTATTCAGTTCGACGACCACATCCTGGTCGTCTGCCTTGTAAGGCGGGATGTACAGAGCACTGCCTGTAGTCATGGTTATTTATCGCTTTCGGTCAACGTAAAGAATGAAGCCAGTGTCTCGTTCTATATAAGAAGCAGATCTGGATCAGACTTCGTCGGGGCTGCGCAGGTTGGTGACTGCGATTCGCTGTTCGCGGCGCTTGTCCTTCTCGGAAGGCATCTCGGCGCGATACACGCCTTGATCGCCAACGACCCAGGAAAGCGGGCGACGCTCCTGTCCAATCGACTCCTGCAAGAGCATCAAGCCTTGCAGAAAAGCTTCAGGACGAGGCGGGCAGCCAGGCACGTAGACGTCCACGGGCAGGAACTTGTCCACCCCTTGAACGACTGAGTAGATGTCGTACATGCCACCGGAGTTGGCGCACGAACCCATGGAGATGACCCATTTAGGTTCGAGCATTTGCTCGTAGAGACGCTGAATGATCGGCGCCATCTTGATGAAGCAGGTACCGGCGATAACCATGAAATCCGCCTGACGCGGCGATGCCCGGATAACCTCGGCGCCAAAGCGCGCGATGTCGTGGGGCGCCGTGAAGGCGGTGGTCATTTCCACGTAGCAGCACGAAAGGCCGAAGTTATACGGCCACAGGGAGTTCTTGCGCCCCCAGTTGATCGTGCCGTTAAGCACGTCTTCGAGCTTGCCCATGAAGATGTTTTTGTGGACTTGATCTTCTAACGGATCGGAAACGGTTTCCCGTTCGCCAATCGGATACTGCTCGTTAGGAGCATCGGGGTCGATCCTGGTGAGATTGTATTGCATTGCCAAAGCCTCATTGTTTCAGCTTCGCTTGCCGCTTACGACGAGCTTCCGGAGCCCAGTCAAGGGCGCCCACTCGGAATAGGTAGACAAGGCCTGCCAACAGAATTGCTATGAAAACGAGAGCTTCGACGAATCCGGTCCAGCCGCTTTCGCGGACGGACACAGACCAGGCAAAGAGAAAAAGGGCTTCGATATCGAAGATCACGAAGAGCATCGCGACCAGATAGAATTTGGCTGAGAGCCGCAAGCGGGCGCCACCTGTAGGTAGCATGCCGGACTCGAACGGTTCGTTTTTGCTGCGGCCCCAGGCTTTTGACCCGAGGAGGCTGGAGACGCCGAGCATGAAGGCGCAAAGGCCGACGACGCCCAGAAGGAAAATGGCAAAGCCCCAGTTGTGGGCCATGAGTCCTGTCGCTTCGGGCATGCTGGTAATCCTTAACAGAGAGCAAAGGTCTCTGAGCTTGAAAAAGAAACAAAGCAGTGACGATATGTCGCAGCAATCAATCCCGCTGATTTTATGGCACAACACCGTGCAAGTAAAATTCCTATAGCGAAATTATTTATAGGAATAAGGACATAGCGCACCTCCAAAGTCCCGCAGCCCATGCGTTGCGGGCATTAGCAGGCTTTTCATCAATTATGTTTTGTAGGGAATGTAACGAACATAGTTTGAGCTAAATGATAATCAATATTGTTTGAAGCGGTTTTCAAACTGTTTAACGGGTAGGTGGGTGGAAAGTTGTCTTATATGCGCGTTACTGCAAGTAGCGGGCGGCACCGTTTTACCCTGTTTTTCTGATCGTGAAACTGCGCTGGATCAAGGATTTTTCCTGAATCACCACCGTCCCCCTGTAGGAGCGAGGCTTGCCCGCGAAGAATGCGCTGCGGTCTACCTGACATGTCGCGGTGCATTCTTCGCGGGCAAGCCTCGCTCCTACAGGGGCCGTATCGTGTAAAAAATGAACGCAAAAAAAACGCCCCGAACCAGTCGGGGCGTCAGATGTGCGGCGTTGCGGTTAGCTTTTTATTCGGTCCGCAACGGCCGTTCGTTCAGGCGAAGCAGATCAGTGGAACTGTTCTTCTTCAGTCGAACCGGTCAGTGCGGTAACCGACGACGAACCGCCCTGGATCACGGTGGTCATGTCGTCGAAGTAGCCGGTGCCCACTTCCTGCTGGTGAGCCACGAAGGTGTAACCCTTGGCGGCGTCGGCGAATTCCTGCTCTTGCAGCTTCACGTAGGCAGTCATGTCGTTGCGGGCGTAGTCGTGCGCCAGGTTGAACATGCTGTGCCACATGTTGTGAATGCCGGCCAGGGTGATGAACTGGTGCTTGTAGCCCATGGCGGACAGTTCGCGCTGGAACTTGGCGATGGTCGCGTCGTCCAGGTTTTTCTTCCAGTTGAAGGAAGGCGAGCAGTTGTACGACAGCAGTTGGTCCGGGTATTCCTTCTTGATCGCTTCAGCGAAGCGACGGGCTTCGTCCAGATCCGGCTTGGCGGTTTCGCACCAGATCAGGTCGGCGTACGGAGCGTAAGCCAGGCCGCGAGCGATTGCTTGGTCCAGGCCAGCGCGCACTTTGTAGAAACCTTCCTGGGTACGTTCGCCAGTCACGAATGGCTGGTCGTACGGGTCGCAGTCGGAAGTCAGCAGGTCGGCCGCGTTAGCGTCGGTACGTGCCAGGATGATGGTCGGAGTACCGGCAACGTCAGCCGCCAGACGGGCAGCGGTCAGCTTCTGTACGGCTTCCTGGGTAGGAACCAGTACCTTGCCGCCCATGTGGCCGCATTTTTTCACGGAAGCCAGTTGGTCTTCGAAGTGAACGCCGGCGGCGCCTGCTTCGATCATACTCTTCATCAACTCGTAGGCGTTCAGTACGCCGCCGAAACCGGCTTCGGCGTCAGCCACGATTGGTGCGAAGTAGTCGATGTAGCCTTCGTCGCCCGGGCCCTTGCCGGCTTTCCATTGGATCTGGTCAGCACGACGGAACGAGTTGTTGATGCGCTTGACCACGGTTGGAACCGAGTCCACCGGGTACAGCGACTGGTCCGGGTACATCGATTCGGCGGAGTTGTTGTCCGCAGCAACCTGCCAGCCCGACAGGTAGATCGCCTGGATGCCGGCTTTGACTTGTTGTACAGCCTGGCCGCCGGTCAGGGCGCCCATGCAGTTGACGAAATCTTTCTCAGGACGGAAGGACGGCTTGGCGCCCTGGGTGACCAGGTTCCAGAGCTTCTCGGCGCCGAGTTTTGCAAAGGTGTGCTCAGGTTGAACCGAGCCACGCAGGCGGACGACGTCAGCAGCGGAGTAAGCGCGTGTCACGCCTTTCCAGCGTGGGTTTTCAGCCCAGTCTTTTTCGAGGGCTGCAATTTGCTGTTCGCGTGTCAGTGCCATGGAGATAAACCTCGTCGCGTCTTTTACGGAAAGTTGTTCTGCGGTGGAAAATTCATGCGCTCGCAGACCAGAAGCTTAGGCGGTCAAGTCGAATTCGGCGGGGTTGGCGACGGGATGAACGATGGGCTCGAGGGGAAGTGAGCAGGTAAGGGCGGACTGGCGAGCGCATTCGGGCGTCGTGGGCCTTTATACGAACTTCAGTGTGATGCCGGGTTACCTAAATACGCTTCCGTCCCTCGGGACAACTTCGTTCCAGTCGGCAACCTCGTCAAACACACCTTGTGGGCGGTACAGACACGAAACGGCTCGCGGGGTAGGTGCGAGCATCGCCTCGAAGGCCCTTGCCAGGGCCCCTGATTAGCGGGAGCGAGGCCATCATGCCTTCGCTTTTTTGGCTCGTCAAACGTTTTGTAGTGCTTTTTTTCGAGCACTACATCTTTGGTCTAATACGACTAATCAGTCAGTTTTTGGTGGTTTAGTCCAAAGTATCGACTTTCACCCGCAGGGTCATGTCATCCCGGCCCTGAGTCGAGTAGCTGCGGGTCATGCCCTGTTTGTCGGCCTGAGTCTGGTGATTCACACCGGCGAGGGTGATCCATTCGCCGAGGCGGCCGGTGACGGTTGTGTCGGTGCTTTGCACGTTCACTACATCGGGACGTTCCTGGCTCATGCGGTCACGGTTGGTACTGATCGACAGGTGAACGATGTCGCCGGTGACGCTGGCGGTGACATAGAAACCCTGGGTGACGTTGCGGTATTCGGTCTGGCTGCGGGGATCGCCATACGAATCGATCTGCGTGCTGGTCAGCGGCACGCTCTGGCCGACCTGGATCAGCGCCGGTGTGCCTTCGCTGGCCTGGACTTGCTGAATGCCGCCGTCACGGCTTTCGGTGCTGCGATTGATGATTCGGGTCTGGCTGGGTTTGGCGCCGTTCACCGAGTAACCCTGATCGCCCTGGAAGTTGTTTTCGTTGGTGTCGACGGTGATCAGCAGGCGCTTGGGCTGAGTGTCGAGTTGGGCGATAAGCGCTTTAAGTTCGTCGATCTTGCGCTGATCGGCATTGACGATCAGTTGGTTGCCGTAGGCGCTGACCTGGCCGTCCTTGCCGATAAAGTCCTGCGCCATCGGCAGCATGTCGGCGCTGGTGTGGTAGTTCAATGGCACGATCTCGGTGGCTGCCATGACCGAAAAACTGCAGGTCAGCAGCAGCGTGGTGAGCAGGGTGCGTAGGGACATATCCGTTATCTCCGGCCTTGAAGTTTGTGTGTAGGAGCCAGCTTGCTGGCGATGGTCGTCAACGATGACGCTGGAAGCCTGATATCCCGCGGCGCTCTCACGACCATCGCGAGCAGGCTCGCTCCTACAGGTCTTGAGTTTGCCAGTTTGTCGGCCCGGCGTGGGGCAAGTTGAATCCTAGACAGCAAAACGCCCCGGCATCCGAAAATGGCGGGGCGTTTTGTGGTGTGCTTTCGGGCCTCTTCGCGGGCAAGCCTCGCTCCTACAGGTTCAGTGTGATTCTGTAGGAGCGAAGCTTGCTCGCGAAGGCCGCGCCGCGGTTTAAGCGGAGTGCCGCACCATGTCCACATGCGGAATCCCGGCTTCCAGGAACTCCTCACTGACCAGGCTGAAGCCCAGGCGCTCATAGAACGCCGTCGCCTGTACCTGCGCGCTCAGCATCTGCTGCTTCAGCCCGCGCTTCTCGGCTTCGCCGATCACCGCTTGCATCAGCGCGTCGCCAACCTTCAAGCCGCGCCAGTCTTTCAGCACCGAAACCCGGCCAACATGCCCATCGGGCAGCAGGCGCGCGGTGCCAATCGGAAAGTCACCTTCGAAGGCCAGGAAATGCACCGCTGTTGCATCATCTGCATCCCATTCCAGTTCGGGCGGAACGGATTGCTCGGCGATGAACACCGTCTCACGAATGCGCCGGATCTCGGCGTTATCCTTTTGCCAGTCTGCGACACGTACGTGAATTTTATTCATCGGCAAACCCCAGGCTTCCTTGCTTGATCAGTTCGCAAATCAAGCCGCGACCGTCTTCGTCGCTCAGCCATTCGCCGAGGTTGTCGATGTGCAGCGCATCGGCGGCACAGATCAACTTCAGCAGATCGCGCAGTTTGCCCGGCAGATAACGGCTCTGACCGCTGGCGAACAGCAGCAGGTCGTCATCGACTTCGGACCAGGCCATGCGGGCGCTTGGGTTGCGGATCAGTACGGCGCCTTGCTCCAGGCTGGCAAGCAGGTCGTCTTCTTCGATTTCTTCAGGGCCGACCACCAGTTCCGGGTAGCGCGGTTCGGTCATGAACTGGCCGAACCAGGTCAGCAGCAGGCGTTCGTCGCTCATGTGCTCGGCCAGCAGGGCTTTCAGGCGATCGAGGGCGTCGTGCTGGATCTGATGCGGATCAACCGCCGGCAGGGCGTCGGCGTCGGTGTAACGCTCTTCGTCAGTCAGGAACTGGCTGAGGAAGTCGGTGAAGTGGGTCAGCACTTCAGCGGCGCTCGGTGCGCGGAAACCTACGGAGTAGGTCAGGCAGTCATCGACGGCCACGCCGCAGTGGGCCAGGCGTGGCGGCAGGTAGAGCATGTCGCCCGGTTCCAGGACCCACTCATCGGTGGCTTCGAAATCAGCCAGGATGCGCAGGTCCGCGTGTTGCAGCATCGGGCTGTCGGAGTTGCACATCTGGCCGATTTTCCAGTTGCGCTTGCCGTGGCCTTGCAGCAGGAACACGTCGTAGTTGTCGAAGTGCGGACCGACGCTGCCACCCGGCGCAGCGAAGCTGATCATCACGTCGTCGATGCGCCAGCTCGGCAGGAAGCGGAACTGTTCCAGCAGTTCGCTGACTTCCGGCACGAACTGGTCAACTGCTTGTACCAGCAGGGTCCATTCGGTTTCCGGCAGCTTGCTGAATTCGTCTTCGGCGAACGGGCCGCGGCGCAATTCCCAAGGGCGCTCGCCGTGCTCGATGATCAGGCGCGATTCAACTTCTTCTTCCAGCGCCAGGCCAGCCAGTTCGTCGGCGTCGATCGGGCTTTCGAAATCAGGGATCGCCTGACGGATCAGCAGGGGTTTTTTCTGCCAGTAGTCACGCAGGAATTCGCGCGCCGTGATGCCGCCCAGAAGTTGAAGAGGAATGTCAGGATTCATGTGTAACCTATTGAAAAAAAGCACTTTTCAGACGGGAATAAAAACGCCCGGCGCTGCCGGGCGTCTCAAACGGGTAAAGCGGTCGATCAGATGCGCTTGGCTTGCTCTACAGCGTTGCCGATGTAGTTCGCCGGGGTGAGCAGTTTCAGCTCGGCCTTGGCGGCGGCAGGCATGTCCAGCCCGTCGATGAAAGTTTGCAGCGCTTCAGGGCTGATGCCCTTGCCACGGGTCAACTCTTTCAGCTTCTCGTACGGGTTTTCGATGTTGTAGCGACGCATCACGGTCTGGATTGGCTCGGCCAGGACTTCCCAGCAAGCATCGAGGTCAGCAGCGATTTTCTGAGCGTTGAGCTCCAGTTTGCTGATGCCTTTGAGGCTGGCTTCGTACGCGATCACGCTGTGGGCGAAGCCGACACCGAGGTTGCGCAGTACGGTGGAGTCGGTCAGGTCGCGCTGCCAGCGGGAGATCGGCAGTTTGCTCGCCAGGTGCTGGAACAGTGCGTTGGCGATGCCCAGGTTGCCTTCGGAGTTTTCGAAGTCGATCGGGTTGACCTTGTGCGGCATGGTCGACGAACCGATTTCGCCAGCGATGGTGCGCTGTTTGAAATAACCCAGGGAGATGTAGCCCCAGATGTCGCGGTCGAAGTCGATCAGGATGGTGTTGAAGCGCGCGATCGCGTCGAACAGCTCGGCGATGTAGTCGTGCGGTTCGATCTGCGTGGTGTACGGGTTGAAGCCCAGGCCCAGCTCGTCTTCGATGAAGGCGCGGGCGTTGGCTTCCCAGTCGATTTCAGGGTAGGCCGACAGGTGAGCGTTGTAGTTGCCGACAGCGCCGTTGATCTTGCCCAGCAGCGGAACGGCAGCGACTTGAGCGATTTGACGCTCCAGACGGTAAACCACGTTTGCCAGTTCTTTGCCCAGGGTGGTCGGCGAGGCTGGTTGACCGTGGGTGCGCGACAGCATCGGCACGTCAGCGAAACGGATGGCCAGTTCGCGGATGGCTTCGGCAGTCTGGCGCATCAGCGGCAGCATGACGTCATCACGGCCTTCGCGCAGCATCAGGGCGTGGGACAGGTTGTTGATGTCCTCGCTGGTGCAGGCAAAGTGGATGAATTCGCTGACAGCCGCCAGCTCCGGCAGCTTGGCCGCTTGCTCTTTGAGCAGGTATTCGATGGCTTTGACGTCGTGGTTGGTGGTGCGCTCGATCTCTTTGACACGCTCGGCGTGCTCCAGAGAGAAGTTTTCCGCCAGGGTGTTCAGCACAGCGTTGGCTTCGGCGGAAAACGCCGGCACTTCGCTGATGGCAGGGTGAGCGGCGAGGCGCTGGAGCCAGCGCACTTCAACCAGCACGCGAGCACGGATCAGGCCGTATTCGCTGAAAATTGGGCGCAGGGCCTGGGTTTTGCCGGCGTAGCGGCCGTCAACAGGGGAAACCGCAGTGAGCGAAGAAAGCTGCATGGGGTGTTCTCGGACAGTCGGGCAACGAAATGGGGCGCGTATCATACATGAAAAAATCCGCCGGTCCGTTGCCAACTGACCAGCGTATTACGCGTTACTGACTACAAAACGGTGTTGCGGGCGCGGTTCAGCTGCTGCGCATCAGCGGGTAAAGCTCTTTCAGCAATTTGCGGCGGCTGACGACCAACTGCCAGCGATGACCGCCCAACTGCCGCCACAGGCGTGCCGAACGAATCCCGGCCAGCAACAGCGCACGGATCTTCGAAGCGTTGCTCGGCTGCTGCAGGTTGCGCATGTCGCCGTGAACCTGAATCCGTTGGCGCAAGGTGCTCAGGGTGTCCTGGTACAGCGCGCCGCAAGCGGCGATCACATTTTCGTGCGCCGGGCCGAAGTGTTCGACCTGGGACTGAATCTGCGGCAGGCGCTTGCCGATCACGTCGAGCATGTCGTTGCGCTTGGCCAGTTGACGCTCCAGCCCGAGCATTGCCAGGGCGTAGCGCAGCGGTTCGCGCTGCAGGGTGCTCGGGTCACGTTCAAGGGCGCCGATCAGTGCGCGATAACCTTCGCGCAGATTGATGTCGTCGCCGCCGTAGACTTCCAGCGTGTCCTTGGGGTCGCGAATCAGCAGGCTGCCAAGCATGCAGGTCAGGCCGGCTTCGCTGGTCTGGCCGGTCTTGGCGATCTTGTCGACAAGGACGGCGGCGAGAAACACGCCGCCCAGCGCCGTCAGTTGCTCCTGAGTGGGGCTCATTGCTGCTCGCCTTGAAGGGTGCCTTTGCTGGTCCACGGTTCCGCCACTTCAATCACGCCGCCGCCGAGGCAGATTTCGCCGTCGTAGAACACCACGGACTGACCTGGAGTGACCGCGCGTTGCGGCTCATCGAAGGTCGCGCGGTAGCCGGTGGCGGTTTTCTCCAGCGTGCACGACTGGTCGCTCTGGCGATAACGCACTTTGGCGGTCAGTTTGCGCGGCTCGCTCAGGTCGATCGGGTTGACCCAATAGATGTCGGAGGCGAGCAGGGCGCGGGAGAACAGGTAAGGGTGGTCATTGCCCTGGCCAACGATCAGTTCGTTGTGCTCCAGGTCCTTGATCAGCACGTACCACGGCTCGTCGCTGGCGTCTTTCAAGCCGCCGATGCCCAGGCCCTGACGCTGGCCGATGGTGTGGTACATCAAGCCGTGGTGGCGGCCGATGACTTCACCTTCGGTGGTTTTGATTTCGCCTGGCTGCGCCGGCAGGTACTGCTTGAGGAAGTCGCTGAAGCGGCGTTCGCCGATAAAGCAGATCCCGGTGGAATCCTTTTTCTTCGCGGTGGCGAGTTCGTATTTCTCGGCAATCGCCCGCACTTGCGGTTTTTCCAGCTCGCCGACCGGGAACAGGGTCTTGGCGATCTGTTCGCCGCCGACGGCGTGCAGGAAGTAGCTCTGGTCCTTGTTCGGGTCCAAGCCCTTGAGCAGTTCGGTACGGCCGTCGATGTCGCGGCGGCGCACGTAGTGGCCGGTGGCGATCAGGTCGGCGCCGAGCACCATGGCGTAGTCGAGGAACGCCTTGAACTTGATTTCGCGGTTGCACAGGATGTCCGGGTTCGGCGTGCGACCGGCCTTGTATTCGGCCAGGAAGTGCTCGAACACGTTGTCCCAGTACTCGGCGGCGAAGTTGGCGGTGTGCAGCTTGATGCCAATTTTGTCGCACACGGCCTGGGCGTCCGCCAGGTCGTCCATGGCGGTGCAGTATTCCGTTCCATCGTCTTCTTCCCAGTTCTTCATGAACAGGCCTTCCACCTCATAACCCTGCTCGATCAGCAGGAGGGCGGAAACGGAAGAGTCCACGCCGCCGGACATGCCGACAATGACGCGCTTCTTTTGTGTGTCAGAAGGGGCTGGATCACGCATAGGGATTCAATGAGTGTCTTGAAAAAGGACGCGATTCTAGCAGGCCGCAGCCCACAAGGCTAAAGAGAAGGGCGGATCAGTTCGAGGCCGAAGTGTTTACCGTCCAGATAATCATCGATACAACGGATGATCAGCTCACTGCGCCAGTTTGCGCGTTGTGCCAGCAGTTCGTCACGCGTCAGCCATTTTGCGCCGACGATGCCGTCATCCAGCTGATAGTCAGGGTGGTGCTTGAGCGCTTTTGCGATGAAGCAGACTCGCTGATACGTCACGCCGTTGCTGGGCGCGGTGTAGAGGTAAATGCCCACCACGCCGGTCGCCTCGACGTCCCAGCCGGTTTCTTCGAGGGTTTCGCGTACGGCGGCTTCGGTCAGGGTTTCGTTCGGGTCGAGGTGGCCGGCGGGCTGGTTGAGTACCGTCCGTCCGTGCTTGGTTTCTTCGACCATCAGGAAGCGACCATTGTCTTCGACGATGGTGGCGACGGTGATGTGGGGTTTCCAGTCCATAGATAGTCCTCAAATGTTGAAATGCGAAACCTGTAGGAGCCGGCTTGCCGGCGATCGCGGAGTGTCAGCCAATAAAAATGTTGAATGATAAACCGCTATCGCCGGCAAGCCGGCTCCTACACGGTTGTGGTCAGCCTGTAGAAACAGAAACCCCGGCACTGGGCCGGGGCTTCTTTGCATCCTTACAACCTTAAACCAGCGCAGCGATAGCCGCGTTGAAAGTGTTGCTTGGGCGCATGGCCTTGCTGATCAGCTCGGCATTGGCGTGGTAGTAACCGCCGATGTCCACTGGCTTGCCCTGAACGGCGTTGAGCTCGGCAACGATGGTCGCCTCGTTCTCGGTCAGGGTTTTTGCCAGCTCGCCAAACTGCGCTTGCAGTGCAGCGTCTTCAGTCTGGGCGGCCAGGGCCTGAGCCCAGTACAGCGCCAGGTAGAAGTGGCTGCCGCGGTTGTCGATGTTACCGACTTTGCGCGATGGCGACTTGTTGTTGTCCAGGAACTGGCCGGTGGCCTGGTCCAGGGTCTTGGCCAGAACCAGCGCCTTAGGGTTGTTGTAAGTAACGCCCAGGTGCTCAAGGGAAGCGGCCAGAGCGAGGAACTCGCCCAGGGAATCCCAGCGCAGGAAGTTCTCTTCCAGCAGTTGCTGAACGTGCTTCGGTGCGGAGCCGCCGGCGCCGGTTTCGAACAGACCGCCGCCGTTCATCAACGGAACGATCGACAGCATCTTGGCGCTGGTGCCCAGTTCCATGATCGGGAACAGGTCGGTCAGGTAGTCGCGCAGTACGTTGCCGGTCACCGAGATGGTGTCCTTGCCTTCGCGGGTGCGGCCCAGGGTGAAGGCCATCGCGTCGACTGGCGACATGATGCGGATGTCCAGGCCGGAGGTGTCGTGATCCTTCAGGTAAGCCTGAACTTTCTCGATCACTACGCCGTCGTGAGCGCGCATTGGGTCCAGCCAGAAAATCGCCGGGGTGCTGCTTGCGCGAGCACGGTTGACGGCCAGTTTGACCCAGTCCTGGATCGGCGCGTCTTTGGTCTGGCACATGCGGAAGATGTCGCCGGCTTCAACCGACTGCTCCAGCAACAAGGTGCCTTTGCTGTCCGTCACGCGGACAACGCCGTTGGTCTTGATCTGGAAAGTCTTGTCGTGCGAGCCGTACTCTTCGGCTTTTTTCGCCATCAGGCCAACGTTTGGCACGCTGCCCATGGTGGTTGGATCGAAAGCGCCGTGCAGCTTGCAGTCTTCGATAACGGCCTGGTAGATGGTGGCGTAGCAGCGATCCGGGATCACAGCCTTGGTGTCGTGCAACTGACCGTCAGTGCCCCACATTTTACCGGAGTCACGGATCATCGCCGGCATCGAGGCGTCGACGATCACGTCGCTCGGCACGTGCAGGTTGGTGATGCCTTTGTCGGAGTTGACCATGGCCAGCGAAGGACGAACGGCGTAGACCGCCTGGATGTCCGCTTCGATCTGCGCTTGTTGCTCGGCAGGCAAAGCCTTGATGCGAGCGTACAGGTCGCCGATGCCGTTGTTCAGGTTGAAGCCGATCTGTGCCAGCACGTCAGCGTGCTTGGCCAGTGCGTCTTTATAGAACTCGGCAACGATCTGGCCGAACATGATCGGGTCGGAGACCTTCATCATGGTGGCTTTCAGGTGAACCGACAGCAGCACGCCCTTGGCTTTGGCGTCTTCGATCTCGGCAGCGATGAAGCTGCGCAGAGCGTTTTTGCTCATGACCGCGCAATCGAGGATCTCACCGGCTTGCACGGTGGTCTTTTCTTTCAGGACGGTGGTGGTGCCGTCTTGAGCGATCAGTTCGATTTTGACGGCGTCAGCGGCGTCGATCAGGGCAGCTTTTTCGCTGCCGTAGAAATCGCCGGTGCTCATGTGCGCGACGTGGGACTTGGAGTCCGCAGCCCAGGCGCCCATTTTGTGCGGGTGCTTGCGAGCGTAGTTCTTGACCGACAGCGGGGCACGACGATCGGAGTTGCCTTCGCGCAGAACCGGGTTCACGGCGCTGCCCTTGATCTTGTCGTAACGCGACTTGGCTTCTTTGTCGGCGTCGCTGGTCACGGTTTCCGGGTAGTCCGGCAGTGCGAAGCCCTGGGCTTGCAGCTCTTTGATCGCGGCCTGCAGTTGCGGAACCGAAGCACTGATGTTCGGCAGCTTGATGATGTTGGCTTCTGGCGTAACGGCCAGGTCGCCCAGTTCGGCGAGGTGGTCGGCTACGGCTTTGTCACCCAATTGCTCGGGGAAGCTGGCCAGGATGCGCCCTGCAAGAGAGATATCGCGGGTTTCAACGGCGATATCAGCCGAAGCGGTGAACGCTTCTACGATAGGCAACAGTGAATAGGTGGCGAGGGCTGGGGCTTCGTCGGTGAAGGTATAGATGATCTTCGAGCGGGTGGGCATATTCGGATTAACTCTCTCTTCTTTGCTAAAGCGTGCGCAGAAACTCGAGGGGCGCCGGGTAAGCGCGTTCGTTCAAAGTCATCCATGAGCCGAATGTCGAGATTTGTGCGCGGTGATGTTGGGTGCATCAGTCGAGCGTCAAGCGGGTGGACTGCGGTAACAGTCCTGCTTTTTCGGGTCCAAAGTCTCGTGCTAGAGAGGTCGGCCGTCGTGACTCTGTGGTCAGCGGGCGGCATTATACATAGGTAGCTGGCAATCTGCCGATGGTTCATACGTAACGATTGTCGTCCATTGGTCTAAAGGTCGCAGGGGAGTGCAGGGCGTAGAGTCGTTGGCCGTGCTTGAGTTTGGCGCTTTTCCCTTTGCTTTCAGGCTTGTAGAACACGAACTGCGCAGCTTTGCAGTCGATGGGCAGAACATAGGGTTTGCGCGCCGATTTAACTGGGGTACGCTCGGACGAAGCCAGATGTTCAATCCAAACAATGGAGTTCAGCATGGGATACAAGAAGATTCAGGTTCCAGCAGTCGGCGACAAAATCACCGTCAACGCGGACCATTCTCTCAATGTTCCTAACAACCCGATCATCCCCTTCATCGAAGGCGATGGTATTGGCGTTGATATCAGCCCGGTCATGATCAAGGTTGTCGATGCTGCTGTTAAGAAGGCTTACGGCGGCGAGCGCAAAATTTCCTGGATGGAAGTCTACGCCGGGGAGAAAGCGACTCAGGTTTACGATCAGGACACCTGGCTGCCTCAGGAAACCCTGGACGCAGTCAAGGACTACGTGGTTTCCATCAAGGGCCCTCTGACCACGCCGGTCGGCGGCGGCATTCGTTCCCTGAACGTGGCCCTGCGTCAGCAACTCGACCTGTACGTTTGCCTGCGCCCGGTGCGCTGGTTCGAAGGCGTGCCTAGCCCGGTCAAGAAGCCAGGCGACGTCGACATGACCATCTTCCGTGAAAACTCGGAAGACATTTATGCCGGTATCGAGTGGAAGGCCGGTTCGCCGGAAGCGACCAAGGTCATCAAGTTCCTCAAAGAAGAAATGGGCGTCACCAAGATCCGTTTCGACGAAAACTGCGGTATCGGCGTCAAGCCGGTGTCCCTGCAAGGCACCAAGCGTCTGGCGCGCAAGGCTCTGCAGTACGTGGTCGACAACGACCGCGACTCGCTGACCATCGTGCACAAAGGCAACATCATGAAGTTCACCGAAGGTGCCTTCAAGGAATGGGCCTACGAAGTGGCGGCTGAAGAGTTCGGCGCGACCCTGCTCGATGGCGGTCCGTGGATGCAGTTCAAGAACCCGAAAACCGGCAAGAACGTCATCGTCAAGGATGCCATCGCCGACGCCATGCTCCAGCAGATCCTGCTGCGCCCGGCCGAATACGATGTGATCGCGACCCTGAACCTGAACGGCGACTACCTCTCCGACGCCCTGGCGGCGGAAGTGGGCGGTATCGGTATCGCACCGGGTGCCAACCTGTCCGACACCATCGCCATGTTCGAAGCGACCCACGGTACTGCGCCGAAGTACGCCGGCAAGGACCAGGTCAACCCGGGCTCGCTGATCCTGTCCGCCGAGATGATGTTGCGTCACCTGGGCTGGACCGAAGCGGCCGACCTGATCATCAAGGGCACTAACGGCGCGATTTCCGCGAAGACCGTGACCTATGACTTCGAACGTCTGATGGGCGGCGCGAAGCTGGTGTCTTCTTCCGGGTTTGGCGATGCACTGATTTCGCACATGTAAGCGAATCGGCACAAAAAAACCGCCTTCGGGCGGTTTTTTTTATGACTGGGTAACGGCTTGCGTCAGTTCGACACTGTTTCTTTGTGGGGGGCGGGTGTGGGCAGTTCGTTAGAGGCAGGCGCCGCCGTAATCTTCACGGCGTGCAGGCCTTTAGGGCCTTGGACGATCTCGAATTTCACGAGCTGCCCGGCCTTGAGGGTTTTGTACCCGTCCATTTCAATGGCGGAATAATGGGCAAAGAAATCGATCTCTTTACCGTCCTCGTCCTGCCCTTCGCGGGCGTCGGTGTTGATGAAACCGAATCCCTTGGCATTGTTGAACCATTTCACCTTACCGACAGCCATGCTCATATCCCTCTGCAACAGACTCCATCACTGGAGTATCATCCAGTACATCCGCAGTCGAATCCTGTAAATAAGATTGACTCCGCGGACCTTTTTTACCCACTGTGGGCTCTATTGGTTGTAACACCGTTTTGCCGATAGTCAAGGTGACCCGGCAGTCGGTATTGAAATCGTTCATAACCGTCCCCACTACTGTATTCGCACAACTGACGAACCTTTCTTTCCATGCATGCAATCAGCCAGATTCGACTAACATTCAATCAGGATCGCCCTGATTTACACGACGACGATTCCGCAGGCATTGCTGTTCAGGAGGCCAAGCCTGCTTTACAGGCGCCGCCGATGTACAAGGTGGTTTTGTTTAATGATGACTACACACCGATGGATTTCGTCGTCGAAGTGCTCGAGGTGTTTTTTAACCTGAATCGCGAGCTGGCGACCAAGGTCATGCTGGCCGTCCACACAGAAGGACGGGCAGTATGTGGAGTGTTTACCCGCGACATTGCCGAGACCAAGGCCATGCAGGTCAACCAGTACGCCAGGGAAAGCCAGCATCCGCTACTCTGTGAAATCGAGAAGGACGGTTAATCGCCGACCACTTGGGTATGAGGTGAAGCTATGTTAAACCGCGAGCTCGAAGTCACCCTCAATCTTGCCTTCAAGGAGGCCCGTTCGAAGCGTCATGAATTCATGACCGTCGAACATCTTCTGCTGGCCTTATTGGACAATGAGGCTGCCGCCACCGTTTTGCGTGCCTGCGGCGCCAACCTCGACAAACTCAAGCATGATCTGCAGGAGTTCATCGACTCCACCACGCCGTTGATCCCTATTCATGATGAGGATCGCGAGACCCAACCTACCCTGGGCTTCCAGCGTGTTCTGCAGCGTGCTGTTTTCCACGTACAGAGCTCGGGCAAACGCGAAGTGACTGGCGCCAACGTGCTGGTTGCGATCTTCAGTGAGCAAGAAAGTCAGGCAGTGTTCCTGCTGAAACAGCAGAGCGTTGCACGCATTGATGTCGTCAACTACATCGCACACGGCATTTCCAAAGTGCCGGGGCATGGCGATCACTCTGAAGGTGAGCAAGATATGCAGGACGACGAGGGCGGTGAGTCTTCTTCTTCAGGCAATCCTCTGGATGCTTATGCCAGTAACCTCAACGAACTCGCGCGCCAGGGTCGAATCGATCCGTTGGTAGGTCGTGAGCTCGAAGTCGAGCGCGTCGCGCAGATCCTCGCGCGTCGACGCAAAAACAACCCGCTGCTGGTGGGCGAGGCGGGCGTGGGTAAAACCGCGATTGCCGAAGGCCTGGCCAAGCGTATTGTCGACAACCAGGTGCCGGACCTGCTGGCCAACAGCGTGGTGTATTCCCTCGACTTGGGCGCCTTGCTGGCCGGGACCAAATACCGCGGCGATTTCGAGAAACGCTTCAAGGCGTTGCTCAATGAGCTGAAAAAACGTCCGCAGGCGATCCTGTTCATCGACGAAATTCACACCATCATCGGTGCGGGTGCCGCGTCCGGTGGCGTCATGGATGCCTCGAACCTGCTCAAGCCGCTGCTGTCGTCCGGTGACATCCGTTGCATCGGTTCGACCACCTTCCAGGAATTTCGCGGCATCTTCGAGAAGGATCGTGCCCTGGCACGACGCTTCCAGAAAGTCGATGTGTCGGAACCGTCCGTGGAAGACACCATCGGCATCCTGCGTGGCCTGAAAGGGCGTTTCGAGCTCCATCACAATATCGAATACAGTGATGAAGCCCTGCGCGCCGCTGCCGAACTGGCCTCGCGTTACATCAATGACCGGCACATGCCGGACAAGGCCATCGACGTGATCGACGAGGCGGGCGCCTACCAGCGTCTGCAGCCGATCGAGAAACGCGTGAAACGCATCGAAGTGCCTCAGGTCGAGGACATCGTCGCGAAAATCGCGCGGATTCCGCCAAAACACGTCACCAGCTCCGACAAAGAGCTGCTGCGTAACCTTGAGCGTGACCTGAAGCTGACGGTGTTTGGTCAGGATGCCGCAATCGACTCGCTGTCGACTGCGATCAAACTGTCCCGTGCCGGCCTCAAGTCGCCTGACAAGCCTGTCGGTTCGTTCCTGTTCGCAGGCCCGACCGGTGTCGGTAAAACCGAAGCGGCACGTCAGTTGGCCAAGGCGTTGGGTATCGAGCTGGTTCGTTTCGACATGTCCGAGTACATGGAGCGCCACACCGTATCGCGTCTGATCGGTGCGCCTCCTGGCTACGTCGGGTTTGATCAGGGCGGTCTGCTGACCGAAGCCATCACCAAGCAGCCTCACTGCGTGCTGTTGCTCGATGAAATCGAGAAGGCGCATCCGGAAGTCTTCAACCTGCTGTTGCAGGTCATGGACCACGGTACGCTGACCGATAACAACGGGCGCAAGGCGGACTTCCGTAACGTGATCGTCATCATGACGACCAACGCCGGTGCCGAAACCGCAGCGCGTGCTTCGATCGGTTTCACCCATCAGGACCACTCGTCCGATGCGATGGAAGTGATCAAGAAGAGCTTCACGCCGGAGTTCCGCAACCGTCTGGATACCATTATCCAGTTTGGTCGCCTCAGTCATGAGGTCATCAAAAGCGTGGTGGACAAGTTCCTTACCGAGCTTCAGGCGCAGTTGGAAGACAAGCGCGTGCAGCTGGAAGTGACCGACGCGGCGCGCAGCTGGCTGGCG
This sequence comes from Pseudomonas sp. FW300-N2A2, assembly GCF_017351735.1. Lineage (NCBI taxonomy): Bacteria > Pseudomonadati > Pseudomonadota > Gammaproteobacteria > Pseudomonadales > Pseudomonadaceae > Pseudomonas > Pseudomonas sp. FW300-N2A2. Next base: position 31,254 of record NZ_JACNDU010000042.1, read on the forward strand.
GCAGGTGGTTACGACTCGGCAATGGGCGCTCGGCCGATGGCGCGTTTGATCCAGGACAAGATCAAGCGTCCGCTGGCGGAAGAGATTCTCTTTGGCGAGCTGGCTGATCATGGTGGCGTGGTGCATATCGATCTGAAGGACGGCGAGCTGACCTTCGAGTTTGAAACCACGGCTGAAATGGCCTGACGGTTGTTGATCTGTTGTAAAGCGAAAGGCGCCTTCGGGCGCCTTTTTTGTTGTCTGCTTGGTTTGGGTGCATATCCGTTTCTTTGGTAGCGGCGGCTATT
>NZ_JACNDU010000043.1:0-28395 GCF_017351735.1 Pseudomonas sp. FW300-N2A2
TTTTGATCTGCCCCGTCGGGAGGCCGAGTGGAGGTTCTGCGCAGTGGGCACCGCGGCAAGGATGCCGCGGTAGCCGCCCCCGGCCATGGATGGCCGATGGCGGCGGGCCCACGGAGCAGGACCGGAGCGAGGGTACCCTGAGCCTAGGCGAAGGGCCGTACGTCAGGGGCAAAGCCTTTTGCTTACTTTTCGGCGTCTGGAAAAGTGAGTCGCTGTAAGAGCGAAACCGCCAGCCGCCGTTACCGCAGCAATGGATATGCACACCATCAAAAAACGCGCCCGACACACAGCCTTCGCGGGCAAGCCTCGCTCCTACAGGATCCAAAGCCAGACTCAGGCCAGGCTTTTGCTGACCACTTCAAACACATCACTGGACAATTGACCCGAAGCACGAATCCGCTCCAGCTCCCCTTTCATCAACGCCTGACGAGCATCGTCGTATTTGCGCCAGCGCGTCAGCGGCGCCAGTTGGCGAGAAGCAATCTGCGGGTTGAACCCGTTCAGTTCGATGACCAGATCCGCCAGGAAGCGATACCCCGAACCATCCGCCGCATGGAAGTTGATCAGGTTCTGCCCGGCAAACGCACCGACCAGCGCCCGCACCTTGTTCGGGTTCTTGATGTTGAACGCCGGATGCTGCATCAACTGACGCACACGTTCCAGCCCGCCCGGCAACGTACTGCCCGCCTGAACGCTGAACCACTGATCCATGACCAGCGGATTGTCCTTGAAGTGCTCGGCAAAACCGGCCAGCGCCAGGGCTTTTTCTTCTTCGAACGGCGAATTCACCAACACCGCCAATGCCGTCAGGCGCTCGGTCATGTTGTCGCTGGTCTCGAACTGCTCAAGCGTCGCCGCCATTACTTGCGATTGACCACTGAGCATCAGGTACGACAGCGCAATGTTCTGCAAGGCACGACGGGCAAAGTGCTCGGCTTCGGCAATGTACGGGGTTTGTTTCGACAGAGCGCGGTTGGCCTGGTAACGCGACCACAACGCCTCGAACAAACCATCTGCCAACGCCTTGCGGGCAAACTCGCGAGCGATGTGGATGGCATCAACGTCAGCCACTTCGCTGATCTCGGTCAGATACGCCTCACCCGGCAGCGAGAGCATTTCGGCGACCATCGCCTGATCCAGCGTCTCGTCCGACAGCACGGTACGCAAGGCCGAAATCAGGCGCTGATCCAGCACCAGCTTCTCGCCCTTCTGCTGCTGGGCGATCAGCTCTTGCAGCACTTGCACCGACAACTGCTGACCGGCATCCCAGCGGTTGAAACCGTCGCTGTCGTGCTGCATCAGGAACATCAGTTGGTCGCGGTTGTACGGGAAGCTCAGTTTCACCGGCGCCGAGAAGCCGCGCAGCAACGAAGGCAGCGGTTGCTCAGCGATATCGACGAAGGTGAAGGTCTGTTCGGCTTCGGTCACCGAAATGACGCGCGAGGTGCCCTGGGCGCTGGCTTCGCCGGACAGGCGCAAGGCAACAGGCGCGCCTTTGGAATCCAGCAGGCCCAATTCAACCGGGATCACGAACGGCAGTTTTTCAACCTTGTCCGGGGTCGCCGGGCAGCTCTGACGGAACGTCAGGCTGTAGGTTTTCGCTGCTGCGTCGTAGGACTCGCTCACCGCCAGACGCGGCGTGCCAGCCTGGCTGTACCAGCGTTTGAACTGGGTCAGGTCGACACCGTTGGCATCTTCCATGGCCTTGATGAAGTCATCGCAGGTCACGGCCTGGCCGTCATGGCGCTCGAAATACAGGTCGCTGCCTTTACGGAAACCGTCGGCGCCGAGCAAGGTGTGGATCATGCCGACCACTTCCGAGCCCTTTTCGTACACGGTCAGGGTGTAGAAGTTGGAAATCTCGATGAAGCTGTCCGGGCGCACGGCGTGAGCCATGGGACCTGCGTCTTCGGCGAACTGATGAGTGCGCAGGTAAGCCACGTCCTGGATGCGCTTCACGGTGGCCGAGTTCATGTCGGCGGAGAAACCGGAATCGCGGAACACCGTGAAGCCTTCCTTCAGCGACAACTGGAACCAGTCGCGGCAGGTCACGCGGTTGCCCGACCAGTTGTGGAAGTATTCGTGAGCGACGATCGCTTCGACACGCTGATGCGCGGCGTCGGTCGCGGTTTCAGCGCGGGCCAGCACGGCGCTGGAGTTGAAGATGTTGAGGCCCTTGTTCTCCATGGCGCCCATGTTGAAGTCGTTGACCGCAACGATCATGAAGATGTCCAGGTCGTATTCACGACCGTAGACTTCTTCGTCCCAGCGCATGGATTTCTTCAGGCTGTTCATGGCGTGCTGGCACTTGTCGATGTTTTCCGGCTCGACGTAGATGCGCAGCGCCACGTTGCGCTCGGTCATGGTGGTGAAGGTGTCTTCGACGCACCACAAATCACCGGCCACCAATGCGAACAGGTACGCCGGTTTCTTGAACGGGTCTTCCCAGGTCGCCCAATGGCGGCCGTCTTCACCCGGACCGCTGGCAATCGGGTTGCCGTTGGACAGCAGCACCGGGTAGCTGTGCTGCTCCGCGACGACCGTGGTGGTGAACGTGCTCATCACGTCCGGGCGGTCGAGGTAATAGGTGATCTTGCGGAAGCCTTCGGCCTCGCACTGGGTGCAGAACATCGTGCCGGACTTGTACAGGCCTTCCAGCGCGGTGTTGGTTTCCGGGTGAATGCGTACGCTGGTGTCGACCGTGAAGCTGGTGCTGGTCGGATGCAGCGTCAGGTGGTTCTCGGTCAACTGATAGTCGGCAGCTGTCAATTCGCGGTCGGCCAGGGTCACCGACAGCAGATCGAGTTGCTGACCGTCCAGCACCAGCGGCGGCAGGCCCGGGCCACGCTCAGGGTTGCGGCGCATCACCAGTTGCGCATGGACCAGGCTGTGGTCCTCGAACAACTCGAAGGTCAGGTGCGTCTCGTCGATCAGGTACTCAGGCGCCTGATAGTCTTTCAAATAGATCATCTTCGGTTGTTCGGTGCGCATGCTGGAGTCCTTACTGATGCACGGCGAGCTGATAAGCCGTGTATTTACGAATATTGATCACGCCGGTGTCGAAGATCAGGTACTGGCCCTTGATCCCCAGCAGCGTGCCTTCGGCAATCGGGTTCTTGTCCAGGTTGAAGCTGACGATTTTGGCCGGGTATTGCTCCACCGGATAACGGATCTCCAGCGGCTCGGCATCGCTAATAGTCTGGATCGCCTGCAGACCAAATCGTTCCTGCAAGGTTTGCAGGCCTTCGGCGCAGCTTTCAAACAGCTGATCGCGAACTTCGACAAGGTCCACCGAAACCGCTTCGCCCTTGAGTAAAGCACGCCAGTTGGTCTTGTCCGCCACCTGACTGCGGAACAGGTCTTCGACGAAGCCTGACTGCTGACGGGTCGCAACACGCATGATCGGCAACGCCTGACGAGCACCCTGGTCAATCCAGCGTGTCGGCAGTTGGGTCGCGCGGGTAATCCCGACTTTGACCCCGGACGAGTTCGACAGATACACGATGTGATCGGTCATGCAGAACTTCTCGCCCCACTCCGGCTCACGGCAGGTGCCGGCGTCGTAGTGGCAGCGCTCCGGGCTCATGATGCAGATATCGCACTGCGCCAGTTTGGTCATGCACGGGTAGCAGTAACCCTGGCTGAAACTGGTTTTGGTCTTGCGCCCGCAATGGCAGCAGTGGATCGCCCCCAGGTATTCCAGGCGTACCGTGGTGCCGATCAACGGGTTGACCGGCACTTCGACATCGCCCAGACGAAACGCGTACTGCACGTCGGCCCCGTCCAGGCGGGCCGACATTTTACTGATTGTACCGCGGCCAATCTCGATCAATGGATGGCATCCGACTTGAACAGGATATTCGGCACTTCAATCGACTTCGAGCCGCATTCCTGCACGCCCATGTAACCGGTGCGCTGGTCTTCGGGCAGGTTCTGGATTTCCCAGGCGATCATCGCTTGCAGCGACAGTTCGCGTTGTTCGGCGGTGAGTTTGCCACCGTCGGACCATTTGCCGATTTCCACCGCCAGTTTCAGGCTCTGGTAGATATCGGGGGTGATGTTTTTGATCATTTCGTTAAAAGAGGACATCAAGGTCTCCGAACTTACATAACTTTTTTAGGCGGCCAGTTTACGGCGGTTGTACAAACCACCCAACAAACCGGTGAAGCATCCGATGAGTAACCCGCCGACGTGGGCGGCGTTCGCAATTTCACCGAAGCCGATCATCGAGACCAGCCCGGACAGGCACAGCAGCAGCCACACCAGCATCATCACCAGCACCCCGCGAGGCAGGCGATAAGCGCGGTTCGGCGACAGGATCTGAAAGATCCAGCAATGCCCGAGCAGGCCATACAGCACGCCGGACAACCCGCCAAACAAGGTCGGGCCGCTGAAATAAAACTGCGCGTAGTTCGACACCAGGGCGAACAGCAGGGTCAGGCCAATCAGGTTGATGCCGCCTTGACGCGACTCAATGCGTCGCCCCAGTTCCCAATACCACATGCCGTTCATGGCCAAGTGGAGGATGCCGAAGTGGATCAGCATCGGCGTCACCAGACGCCACCACTGCCCCGCTGCCAGGCTGTCGGCCAATGGCGTGAAATGGATGTATTCGCCGACCACCCGGAAATCGAGGAAGGTCAACCAGCGCATCGTGTCGAGGTTTTCGCCCAGCAGCGTCACCGCACCGACGATCAGGCTCAGCAGCAGCACCGCCGCCGTCGCTTTGGCGTGGCGCAATTGCTCGACGAAACCAGGACGCTTCGCGGTTATCGCCACCGGGATGTCCAGTTGCTGATCGGGATCACCCGTCGGAAAACGCTCGTACAACGCACGCACGTCTTCACTGATATTGGCGGGCACCCACAACACCTGCTCGCCCTGCTCTTCGCTGACCCGATGCGGCACCTGCATGCGTTGCAGCAGTTTGACGAACCCGCTCAGATCCACCGCCAGCGGCAGGCGTAAAACGGCCACGGCGCTCATCGAAGTGCCTCCGGCCGTTCGACGTCGACCCAGACGAATTTGTGCGGATCGAGCCGGGTTTCCTGATCCAGTCGATAGGCGACCAGCTTGCCGTAAAGCACCGCGCTGTAATCCAGGCAGGCCAGGTTCGGGCGGATCGGCGCCGGTTTGCCGCTGCGCCAGTAGTGGCCGACGAACAACAAGGGCTCGTCAACGCCATAGCGCAGCAAGGTGTTTTTCTCGGTGGACGACAGCGGCGTTCGGGCCACGGGTTCCGGTAAAGCGTCAGGCTGGAACACGATGTCTCCGTAGGTTTGCGGGTCGTCTTCCCAGAATTTGGTGCGAAAGAACGAGCGCGTCAGGCCATCGCCGCTGGTCATGGTCAACCCGTCAGGCAAGCGCATGTCGGTGCCGCGCAGCAAACGGTCGAACACGGTGCAGGCAAAACTGCCCGGCACGGCCGAGGCCTGGAGGAAATGTTCATCGACGCAGCCGTCGTGAAACAGAGCGCGTAGCGGCTCGATCAAGCCCGCATCCCAGCAGGCGTGAACCACACGGAAACGCCCGGCATCCACAAACAGCGGCAGTTCGTAGAACCATTGCTGGAAGTCATGCCAGTCGGCGGGATGGTCTTCAAACTGGGTCAGGGTTTCACCCAACAGGCGCGCATGACGTGGCGTGTGTTCACGGACGAATTGCTTGCCGCTGCCCGGCGGCGCTGGCGTGCTCCAGCCGAGTGCGTTGAATTCATGGTTGCCCATGATGCACAACGCCTGGCCAGCCTCGACCATGTCGTGGACGATGTGCAGCGCCTCGCGAATCCGCGGGCCGCGGTCGATGATGTCACCGACGAACACCGCCATGCGCGACGGATGCCGCCAGACGCCGCCCTGTTTGTGATAACCGAGCAGGTCGAGTAAGTGCTCAAGGGTCAGGGCGCAACCGTGCACGTCACCGATAAGGTCATAACTTCGCGCGGGATCGAGCATCAGTCGCCTCCACCCCCCAACTTGCTGCCCCAGCCGAGTTTGGTCCGGCAGACTTCGTAGTAGTTGTGGTCAAGCGGATGAATCAGCCGCAGCTTCTGCGCTTTCTTGCTCACGGTGATGGTGTCACCCGGCGCGCAGGTGAAGTGGTTCTGCCCGTCACAGGAGACTTGCGGGTAGATCTGCATATCCTTGGACACGACGATTTTCAGCTCACTGTTGCCATCGACCACAATCGGTCTACCCGACAAGGTATGGGGGTACATCGGCACAATCACAATAGCGTCAAGTTTGGGGTGCATGATCGGGCCGCCCGCCGACAGCGCGTACGCGGTCGAGCCGGTCGGCGTGGAGACGATCAGGCCGTCGGCCTTCTGGCTGCAGACAAACTGGCCGTCGATGTACAGCTCGAACTCGATCATGCGCGTCGATTTGCCGGGGTGCAGCACCACATCGTTCAGCGCATCGCCCTGGCCGATGGCCTCGGCGTGGCGGCGGACTTCGGCTTGCAGCAGGAAGCGGTTTTCCACCAGATAGTGGCCGTCGAGTACTTCGGCGACTTTGACTTCCAGTTCATCAGGGCGAATATCGGTCAGGAAACCGAGGCTGCCACGGTTGATGCCGAGCACCGGAATATTGTGTCGGGCCAGTGCGCGCGCGGCGCCAAGCAGGCTGCCGTCACCGCCGACCACAATCACCATGTCACAGACTTCACCGAGCATCTTGCGCGATGAAGTTTGCAGGCCATGACCCGGCAGGACTTCAGCGATGGTGTCTTCGAGGATCACGTGCAGGTGACGATCGAGCAGAAACCGTTTCAGTCGGCGGACGGTATCCAGCACCTGCGAACTGCCCAGGCGACCGATGATGCCGATATTACGAAATTGCTCCATGGTGCCCCTACGGTTTGCGACGGCGAAAACCACGATTATGGGCGAAAGCGCGGGATAGACAAAATCCTTTCAGCCACAAGGGCGCACTCAGGTTTAGGGCTATGCTCGCAAGATGATCCTATTTCCCGATTTGCTGCAGTTACCCCACCAGTTGCGCCACCCCGAGGTCCGCGACCTGGCCTGGGTCATCCTCGCGCCGCCGATGCTGGAGGTCACGCCGTGGCCGCAACGCCATCCACTGGCCGGCAGTGACTGGGTGCAGGCGCCGGAACGGCTGGAACTCTGGCTGCGGCAACTGGATCACGACAGCTACGACTTGCTGCACTGGCTGGCCCAGGCCCGGACCCGGCGCCTGGGTCTGTATTACGAACGGCTGTGGCAATACGCGGTGCGCCATGCACCGGGCATCGACCTGATTGCCGCGAACATGCCAATCCGTCGCGAAGGCCACACGCTGGGTGAACTGGATATGCTGCTGCGCGATCGCGACGGCGTGCATCACCTGGAACTGGCGATCAAGCTTTACCTCGGCCCGCAAAATGGCGCGGGGCATAACACCGCGCACTGGCTGGGGCCAGGCTGCCACGATCGGCTGGACCGCAAACTGGCGCACCTGAGCCAGCATCAGCTGCCGATTTCCGCGCGACCGGAGAGCCGCGAGGTCCTGGCGGCGCTGGACATCCAGCAGTTCAGTGCGCATTTGTGGCTGGGCGGCTATCTGCTTTATCCGTGGCCGGGGCAATCCGAAGCCCCAAGCGGTGCGCACCCGCAGCATTTGCGCGGTAGCTGGCTGCATCAAAAGGATTGGAATGATTTTGTCACGCAGCGCCCGTTCGGTCGCTGGCAACCCCTGCCCCGCCATGCCTGGCTGGCGCCGGCGCACTACCCGGCCGAGCAGACCTGGAGCACGCAACAGCTGCAAGCGTGGCTGAGCGATCTGGAACCGCTGGCGCCGGCGCAGTTGCTGGTGCGGTTGATCGAGAATGCGAATGGGGAGTGGGAGGAAGCGGAGCGCTTGTTTCTGGTGGCGGATCTTTGGCCGAATGTGCCGGGCAGTGGTTAGTTTTTGTAGTGACTAGACTGGCCCCATCGCGAGCAGGCTCGCTCCCACATTGGATTTGCGGCGTTCACAAAATCCCTGTGGGAGCGAGCCTGCTCGCGAAGGGGTCGATGCGGTTTAAACGGACAACCGCACAGCCAACGCCGCCAACGTCACCAACAACACCGGCACCGTCAACACAATCCCGACCTTGAAGTAATACCCCCAGCCGATCCGAATGCTCTTGCGCTCCAGCACATGCAGCCACAACAACGTCGCCAGGCTGCCAATCGGCGTAATCTTCGGCCCTAGGTCACTGCCGATCACGTTGGCGTAGATCATCGCCTCCTTCACCACTCCGCTCGCCTGACTCGCGTCAATCGACAGCAGGCCAATCAGCACCGTCGGCAGGTTATTCATGATCGACGACAACAGCGCCGTCAGCACACCCGTACCCATGGCCGCGCCCCAGACGCCGTAACCGGCAAAACCGTCCAGCCAACCCGCCAGATACCCGGTGAGCCCGGCGTTACGCAGGCCGTAGACCACCAGATACATGCCCAGCGAGAAAATCACGATCTGCCACGGCGCTTCTTTCAGCACCTTGCGCGTGGAAATCTTGTGGCCTCGGGCAGCAATGGCCAGCAGCAACGCCGCGCACACCGCCGAAATGGCACTGATGGGAATACCCAGCGGTTCCAGCGCAAAACACCCGATCAACAGGATCAGCAACACCGCCCAACCGGCATAAAACGTCGCCGTGTCATGGATCGCACTGGACGGATGCTCCAGTTGCTCAGGGTTGTAATCCTTGGGAATGTCGCGCCGGAAAAACCACATCAACACCGCCAGTGTCGCCGCAACGCTCACCAGGTTGACCGGAACCATCACCGCCGCGTAGCGATTGAAGCCGATGTGGAAGAAGTCGGCGGAAACGATGTTCACCAGGTTCGACACCACCAGCGGCAGGCTGGCAGTGTCGGCAATAAACCCGGCGCCCATCACGAACGCCAGGGTCGCCGCCGGGGAAAAGCGCAACGCCAGCAGCATGGAAATCACGATGGGCGTGAGGATCAGCGCCGCCCCGTCGTTGGCAAACAAGGCCGACACCAGCGCGCCGAGCAGCACCATATAGGCAAACAACTTGCGCCCACTGCCCCGCCCCCACCTTGCGACATGCAGTGCCGCCCAGGCAAAGAACCCCGCCTCATCCAGCAACAGGCTGATGATGATCAGCGCTACAAAAGTGCCGGTGGCGTTCCAGATGATCTGCCACACCAGCGGAATATCACTGAGGTGCACCACACCGAAAATCAGCGCCAGCACGGCGCCGAACACCGCACTCCAACCGACACCGAGGCCTTTGGGTTGCCAGATCACCAGGGTGATGGTCAGCAGGAAAATCAACGACGCAATGAGCATGCAAAGCAGCCTTCAACAGAAATCAGGGATTAACAGCAACGTACAGGTCGATCGGTCATGGCTTGAAGGCGTGCGACATCGGCAGCCAGCCAGCCTTGATGTTCAGCCAGCGCGCCGTGCAGCAGAGTGACGACCCAAGGCGCCAGGTCCGGGTGCAGGCGATAGAACACCCATTGCCCCTGACGGCGGTCCGCCAACAGCCCATTGCTACGCAAGAGCGCCAGGTGACGGGAAATTTTCGGCTGACTCAAATCCAGCCCGGCGGTCAACTCGCACACGCACAACTCGCCTTCGCGGGCGATCAACAGCGCGATACGGCTGCGCGTGTCATCGGCCAGGGCCTTGAAAACATCGACGGGACTGTAAGAGTCGGACATACAGGGAAACGCCTCCGGACAAACGAGGCGTGAATATATGGAATTTCGAATATCCAGTAAAGCAAAGTCTGGAAACGTTTGTTTGTGCAGCCGCTGCCGAGCCTGCATTCGGCAGCGGCTATCAAAGTGGTTTTCAGACTTTCTTATGCTGCTCGACCCACTGCCCGTACGCATTGATGAAACTCTGCAAAAACGGCTTCACCGTCTCGGACAATCTGCCCGCTTCATCGAAGGCCGAACCGGCACCGCTCAAGTAGGCTTCCGGTTGTTGCATGCAAGGCACATTGAGAAACACCATGGACTGGCGCAAATGATGGTTGGCGCCAAACCCGCCGATAGCCCCCGGTGAACAGCTGATCACCGCACCCGGCTTGCCACCCCAGGCGCTCTTGCCATATGGACGCGAACCGACGTCGATTGCGTTCTTCAACGGCGCAGGAACCGAACGGTTGTATTCCGGGGTGACGAACAGCAACGCGTCGGATGAACTCACTTGTTGCCGGAAAGTGCTGTAGGCTGCCGGCGGTGATTCGCCATCGATGTCTTCGTTGTAGAGCGGCAAGTCGCCAATTTCGACGATGTTGAGCTTGAGATTTGCAGGTGCCAGATCGGCCAGGGCCAACGCCACCTTGCGGTTGATCGATTCCTTTCTCAAGCTGCCGACCAGAACGGCGATCGTGTAGACATTGCTCATGGAAGATTCTCGACTGTCCGATGGAAAGAGCTTGTAGTTATAGATGACGATTCAAGCAGTGGGCGACTGAAAAACGCCGCCCCTGACTATTTTTTTCCTGTAGGAAAACTTACCTCGCCCAACCACGGTCTACAGAACCGCAAATTGAGTGATTTATCTCCAGAGGTTCTAAGCAGATGGCAGCAGTACTCGTCAGTCAGTTCCATGCAAGAGACGCGGAAGGCCGTGTCTATTCCGTGCATGAGTTCCAGGAATCCACCCCTTCGGCAGACGGCCTCACCGCTGTCACCACCTACAAGCTGGCCATTGGCGACCGCGTCAACAAGCTTGATGAGAACGAGTTTCTGCTGGTGCAATCGGGCGTCACCCTCATTCGTGAACCCGAAGCCAGCGTCGCCTCATAACCTCGCGTTATGAGCAGAAGTCTTATGCGCGGACTTGGGTTAGGATTCAGCCACTGACTCCCTCACCTGCTGAACATGGACTTCACGCATGCGTTTACGTCATATCGAAGTGATCCAGGCGCTCCTGCAGACCGGTCACCTTGGCACCGCCGCCGAATGGCTGCAGCTGCCAGTGGCCGAGGTCGAAGGCATTCTGCGTGACGCTGAGAGTCAGTTGGGTTTCATGCTGTTTTCCAGCGTGCGTGGACGCTTGCAAGCCACGCGCGAGGCGCGGGAGCTCCAGGTCGAAATCGCCCACGTCTACGATGCGCTCGAGCCGGTCCTGCGACTGGCCAGCAGCCTCAAGCAATATCAGGCCCCACCCCTTCGCATCATTTGCACGCCGCCCTTGGCACAACAGTTGTTGCCACAGAGCATCGCGGCGTTGCGCCGGCGTCTCCCCGACGTGCCTTGCAGCCTCCTGAGCCAACCCACCCGCGACATCGTCAGAAGCCTGCTGCTGCGCGAAAGCGATCTGGGCCTGAGCCTGCATGATCCCGACCATGCCGATATTCACTGCCAGGTGATTGCCCAGGGCAAACTCCAGCTGCTGGCCCCCCATGGCTGGCTGCAACCGAAGCAGAAGTACATTTCGCTGCAAGACCTGGCGGGGCAGTCGATGGTCGGCCTGGAAGGTCATGATCCGCTGAGCCCGGCGCTCGACAACAAACTGCACGCCCTGCGCCCTGCCCCGGTGATTCACACCCGGGTTCAGACTCACCAGATGATGCGCAGCATGGTCGAAGCCGGTGAAGGCCTGGCGATTGTCGACCCGTTCACCGCGCTCGGGGCCAAATCCGCCGGCCTGGATGCCTGCCCGCTGGCGCCCGCCGTGCCGATCAGCGTCTACGCCCTGACCCTGAAGAACGGCGAGCCTTCCCCTGCCCTTCAGGCACTGCTGGACATCGTCACGGAACAAGCCGTGGCGATGTTGGCGAGCTGATCGGGCTTTCCAGCGGATTGTCGAATAGTCGATACCAGAACAATGCGATTTCGGCGGTGTTCGGGTCGATGCCGCGATAGCGCAGATGATCGACACCCCCCATCACATAACCGCAGCGCTCATACAGCCGACATGCGCCCAGATTGTTGTTCTGGGTTTCGAGCATGATGCCCGGCAGTTTTTTCTTGCGGCTCCAGAACTGCGCCACATCCAGCAGCGCCTTGGCCACGCCATGCCGGCGGGCCGGCGCGTGGACCGCCAACTCGTCGATATGGGCAAAGCCGTTCCAGTTGGTGCTGATCACCAGGTGGCCCACTGGCTCATCATCGAGATAAGCCATGAAAATCGCGCTGTCGGCGGCGTCGCGGAAACTGCTGAATTCCTCGGGATCGATGCCATAGCACTTGCGGTAAGGGGTAATTGGCGTGACCGCCCATTGCTCCATCGGTTTGCCGATTTCGGCGGCGACATAGGCCGTGACTTCAAAACTGAAATCACTGCCCCAGATGTAAGCCGCAAAGCCGTCGTCGGCAACGCGAACCGACAGCCCTGGGTATTTCGGATTCATGACCGGTTGCATACTGGGAAAGGTCCTCACTCCTTGATGCAATCGACGGTGTAATGCCGCCCATTGCCCTCGTCTTCGTGTTGCAAGCCGTGCACATCGACGACAAACCCCGGGAAACTGCTATCGAACGTGCGGGCAAACGCCAGGTAATCGATGATCGAGCGGGTCGACTCGGTGAAACGTTCGCCGGGCATGATCAACGGAATCCCCGGCGGATACGGCACCAGCATCACCGCGGCGATGCGGCCGTCCAGCGCATCGATGGACACTGCTTCCACCTCGCCACGCACCAGATGATCATAAGCGTCAGCCGGCTTCATGGCGATTTCCGGCAACACGGTGTACATGCGCTTGAGATGTTTGGCCGTGGCATTGCTGCGGTAACAGGCGTGCAGTTGATCGCACAAATCGCGCAGCCCCATGCCCTTGTAACGCGCGCCTTCCTGTTGCGCCACGCAGGGCAGGCAGGTCACGAGGCTGACGTTGGCGTCGTAACTGCGCTTGAACTCCAGCAACTCGGTCAGCAACGTGCTCCATTTGCCCTTGGTGATGCCCATGGAGAACAGCACCAGAAATGAATAGAGCCCGGTCTTCTCGACCACCAGCCCACGCTCCCAGAGGAATTTGCTGACCACCGCCGCCGGAATCCCGCGCTCGCTCAACGCACCGCCGGCGGTGAGGCCCGGCATCACCAGCGTGACCTTGACCGGATCGAGCAGCACGTAGTCATCGGTCACGCCGCCAAAACCGTGCCAGTCGGCATCGGGTTGCAGCAGCCAGTCTTCCGTCACCACGCGCTCGATGCCTTCCACCGACGGCGGCTGCCAGATGGAAAACCACCAATCATCAGCGGCAATATGCTGACGCAAATTCGCCAGTGCCCGACGGAAACTCAGGGCTTCGTCGAACATTTCCTGCAACAGCGAGCGACCCGCCGGACCTTCCATCATCGCCGACGCCACATCCAGAGAGGCGATGATGCTGTACTGCGGCGACGTGGAGATGTGCATCATGAACGCTTCGTTGAAGCGGTCGCGATCCAGTTGCCGCGCACCGCCGTCCTGGACGTGAATCATCGAGGCCTGACTGAACGCCGCCAACAGTTTGTGGGTGGAATGAGTGGTGAACACCAGCGGGCTGTCCGCGCTGCGCGAAGTGCCCATGCCGTAACGTCCGGCAAAAAATTCGTGAAACGCCGCATAGGCATACCAGGCTTCATCGAAATGCAGCACCTCGACGCTGTTGCCCAGGCTTTGCTTGATCAGTTCGGCGTTGTAACAGAGGCCGTCGTAGGTCGAATTGGTCACCACCGCCAGTTTGACCTTGGGCGCACGGCCCTTGGTCAACGGGCTGGCGTCGATCTTGGCCTGAATCGATTCGCGACTGAATTCACTCAGCGGAATCGGGCCGATGATCCCCAGCTCGTTGCGTTCCGGGCACAGGTACAACGGAATCGCGCCGGTCATGATGATCGAGTGCAATACCGACTTGTGGCAGTTGCGGTCCACCAGCACCAGGTCATCGCGGGCGACCATCGAATGCCAGACAATCTTGTTGGCCGTCGAGGTGCCATTGATCACGAAGAAGGTGTGATCGGCGCCAAAGTTGCGCGCCGCTCGCGCTTCCGCCTCGGCCAGAGGGCCGGTGTGGTCGAGCAGCGAACCGAGTTCCGGCACCGACACCGACAAGTCCGAACGCAGGGTGTTTTCCCCGAAAAACTGGTGAAACGCCTGCCCCACCGGGCTCTTGTGATAGGCCACGCCGCCACCGTGGCCGGGCGTGTGCCAGGAATAGTTGGAGTCGGCGGTGTGTTGCACCAACGCCTTGAAGAACGGTGGCAGCAGGCCATCCAGGTATTTGCGTGCGGCTCGTGCGACCTGCCGTGCCAGAAACGGCACGGTGTCTTCGAACAAATAGAGAATACCGCGCAGCTGATTGAGCTCGTCCATCGCATCGGCCGGGGCGTTTTCCAGCGTCACCTGCTCGCCCAGCGCGAAAATCGGCAAATCCGGCGCACGCACCCGCGCCAGACCGATCAGTTCGGCCATGTTCTGCAACAGATGGGAGTTGGCGCTGGGGTCTTCGGCGGCGATCAACATGCACGAGAGGCCATGATGGGTCGACGCGACCAACCGCCCTTCGGTGTAATCCACTGCCGAGACAATGCTGAAACCTTCCTGCTCCAGCTCCCGGGCGATGCCACGCACCCGATCACCGGCAACCGTGTCGGCCTTGATGTCGCGATGGACGATCAAGACCGGGAATCTCAAATCTTTATACATGGGGCTCAGTGTCCTGAGGCGGCAGTCCGTAGCCTGCCAATAACCTCAGGGTAGAGGGTTGAGGCGCTTGTGGCGAGTGCAATGCCCCGAAATGGGTCACGAGTGGATCGCATAACCCTGTAGGAGCCGGCTTGCCGGCGATCGCGTCCGTTCAGGCAATGAACGTGTCGACTGCCCCGCCGCAATCGCCAGCAAGCTGGCTCCTACAGATTCGATGTCTATCTCGAGATTTACGCCTGAGCTTCAGCCTCAAGCAGTTGCTGCCACAGCGATGGCGCACCGGCGGATTTGGCGATGACTTCCAGACGGGCCATGTGTTGCGCCAAATCATCTTCACTGGCGCGGATGATACGGGTTGGCTGGCGATCGGCCGGCAAACGGCGGATCTCCGTGGCTGAGTTGTCCGCCCCCTCACCAGACCCGTTGCCGTCGGACGCATTGCCGGCCAGCGACAGGCTGGTCTGGCCGCCGGTCATGGTCAGGTAAACGTCGGCGAGAATCTCGGAGTCGAGCAAGGCGCCGTGGAGCTCACGGCCGGAGTTGTCGACGCCATAACGTTTGCACAAGGCATCGAGGCTGTTGCGCTGCCCCGGGTGACGTTCCCGGGCCATCATCAGGGTGTCGAGGATCGAGCAGTGTTGCGTGATGTCCGCACGATCGTGCTGGCCCATCAGGGCGAATTCGTTGTTGATGAAGCCAACGTCGAACGCCGCGTTATGGATGATCAGCTGCGCGCCCTTGATGAATTCGAAAAACTCATCAGCCACTTCAGTGAAGCGCGGCTTGCCTACCAGGAATTCGTTGGTGATGCCGTGAACGCCGATGGCGCCTTCATCACTCTCGCGGTCCGGTTGCAGGTAAACGTGAAAATGCCGGCCGGTCAGGCGCCGACCGATCAACTCGACACAACCGATTTCGATAATCCGGTGGCCGTCGGTCACCGGCATGCCGGTGGTTTCGGTATCGAGTACAACGGATCTGGTGGCCATCAGTGCTCAGCTCTCAACGGGTCAATCGTGCAAAAACGGCGATGTTAACACGCCCACGGGATCAGGCGTGCGCACAGGCAAATGACTGAAGCTCATGCAGTTTTTAACAATCATTAGCAATGTTCATAAAGTCTGGCAAAGAACGGCTTGATAGCGTGCGCGGCTTGTTTCCGATGGATTTGAGCTCGTCATGACCACCACACAATCGCTACGCCTGCTGGTCCTGGGCGGTTGCCTGATCGCAACCACCGCCCAGGCCACCAGTTTTGTAATCAGCACCGATATCACGTTGAGCCTGACCTTGAGTTCGTCCAAGGGCACGAGCGGATCATTCAAGGACGACAAGATTGTGCTGGCGGCCAAGGATGATGCGGCAGCGTTTGTGGCGAGTGACGGGGAGATTCGCGGGGCGCGGATTGAAGCGGCATTCGAGAGGATTCGTGGCGGGCTGAGCGATCAGTATTCAGACCAACAACTGGCCAACGCCATTTTGATGCTGTGAACACCGATCTTGTAGGAGCCGGCTTGCCGGCGATAGGTCCTGAGCCTTGTATTGATCTCAGGAACGCTATCGCCGGCAAGCCGGCTCCTACAAAGGTCAGGCTTGTTTGTAACCGCGCACTTCATCCACGCCACGGTTAGCCAACTGGTCGGCCCGCTCGTTGCCGTGATGCCCGATGTGCCCGCGCACCCACTTCCAGGTGACGTTGTGGCGGTTGACTTGCTCGTCCAGCAATTTCCACAGGTCAGCATTTTTTACCGGTTCTTTCGCTGCCGTTTTCCAGCCGCGTTTCTTCCAGTTGTCCATCCATTCGTTGATGCCTTTCATCACATACTGCGAGTCTGTCACCAGCAGCACGTCGCAGGAACGCTTCAGTTCTTCCAGCCCGCGAATCGCGCCCATCAGCTCCATACGGTTGTTGGTGGTGTTGGCTTCGCCACCCCAGAGTTCTTTTTCAACGCCCTTGCACACCAGCAATGCGCCCCAGCCGCCTGGGCCAGGATTGCCCTTGCAGGCGCCGTCGGTGAAGAGTTCTACGCTATCGCTCATGCCAATCTATCCAGAAAATGCGGTGGCCCGCCGACCGTTGATCGACGATGCCCGAGGCCGGGACGCGCCCGGCCGGGAATATAAAAAGTGTTACGGCTCGATGTTGCGGCGGTTGACCTTGGCCATCGGCAATGGAATCAACTTGCCCATCGGCTCGCGACGTTCCTGACGAACCGGCCGCAGGCCGACCACGATCTTGCGCGCGACCAATAAATAGAAGCCGCCACCCGACAGTTGCCAATCACCGGCCTTGCGCTCCCAACCGGCCAAACGGGCTTGCCAGGCCGGGGACGCAAGCGGCGGACGATAGCACCCGAAGCGGCGTTTCTCCAGCGCGAAGCCCAGCAGGTTCAGCCAGTCGGCGACCCGCGACGGCGAAATGCACCGCGCCTTGCGCAAGGCGTCATGGGCGAACACGTGGCGCAAGCCCCAGCTGCTCCAGGGGTTGATCCCGATGATCAGCAAATGCCCGCCGGGACGCACGCTGCTCGCCGCTTCGCGCAGCAAACCATGGGGCGACAGGCAGAAATCCAGGCCGTGCTGCAACACCACCACATCGGCAGCGTGCTCGCTCAACGGCCAGGCCTGCTCTTCACACACAATCTCGACACCCGGCAATGGCGCACCCAGCCGCACATTGCGCTGGACCTGCGGCGCCGACGGCGGTGTCTCGGCCGAAGGACCGTAATGCACCAGATAGCCACCGAAGAAGCGCCCCAGCTCGTCTTCGAGCATGCGGCGTTCTTCGTCCAGCAGAAACTGCCCGATGGGGCCGGACAGCCATTCACGGGCCGCGCTGATCAGGGCCAGCCAGTCAGGATCAGCCTGAGCGAACGCTTTATCAGTCATTGCATTCTCCAACGCGCCAGGAAGTTCTAAGATGCGCCATTGTTTTCCGCTTGGCGAATCCGACGATGATACAGATCAGTGCCCTGCCCGCCTTCACCGACAACTACATCTGGTTGTTGCAAGACCCCGACACGCGACGCTGTGCGGTGGTCGATCCCGGCGATGCCGCGCCGGTCCAGGCCTGGCTCGCGGCGAATCCGGGTTGGGCACTGAGTGATATTTTGATCACTCACCATCATCACGACCATGTCGGCGGCGTCGAACAGTTGAAAAAAGCGACGGACGCGAAGGTCTACGGCCCGGCCAGTGAAACCATTCCGGCGCGGGACGTCGCGCTCAAGGACAACGACCGTATCAGCGTGCTCGGCTGCGACTTTGAAGTCATCGAAGTACCCGGTCACACGTTGGGACACATCGCTTTTTATCATCAGGGCCTGCTGTTTTGCGGCGACACCCTGTTCGCCGCCGGTTGCGGGCGGCTGTTCGAAGGCACGCCCGAGCAAATGCACACCTCGCTGACACGCCTCGCATCCCTTCCCGAGGATACGCAGGTGTATTGCACGCATGAATACACCCTGAGCAACCTGCGCTTCGCCGCAGCGGTTGAACCGGGTAATCCGCACACGGCCGCACGACTGGCAAAAGTCACCGAACAACGTGCAGCAGGCATCATCACGCTGCCTTCGTCGATCGCTCTGGAAAAGCTGACAAACCCGTTTTTACGTGTCGACGAAACATCTGTTAAAGAAAAAGTGGACGAACGGAATGGCACCTATAACCGGGCTCCGAGTGCGGTTTTTGCTGCTCTGCGCGCTTGGAAGGATAAGTTCTGAGAGGGCTTGCCGTTGGTGCGAAAAATCTGAATGGTTGACCGCAGAGGGTGCGCTTTCTAGAATCGCCCGACATTTTTGCCCGGAACTTACTTCCAGCCAATGTCGTCATCTATTCGTAAAGCCATCAATTCAGACGCATTGACCCGCTTGGCTCAAGCCATAGCGGTGGCTGTGTCCGCCACTCTGGCGGGCTGTTCCAGCCATGTGCCGCAGACCGACGCGGCACATACCCCGAACATCGCAGCGCGAGCCAAACAGAAGCCCATCTGGCTCAGCGAAAAGCCTAGCCCGCAAATTCCACAGGACGTCTGGGAGCGCATGCGCCAGGGCTTCCAGTTGCAGGAAGGCCTGGGCGTCAACCCGCGCATCGAGCAACAGCGCCTGTGGTTCGCCAGCAACCCTTCCTTCCTCGAAAATGCCGGCGAACGTGGCAGTCTCTACATTCACTACATCGTCGAACGCCTTGAAGAACGCAACATGCCGCTGGAACTGGCACTCCTGCCAGTGATTGAAAGCGCCTACAACCCAATGGCCTATTCCCGGGCCGACGCGGTTGGCCTGTGGCAATTCATTCCCTCCACCGGGCGTTACTTCAACCTGCGCCAGACCCGTTTCTACGATGGCCGTCGCGACATTACCGCGTCGACCACCGCCGCGATGGATTACCTGACCCGTCTGCACGACATGTTCAACGGCGACTGGCTGCTGGCCCTCGCGGCTTACAACGCGGGTGAAGGTACGGTCAGCCGGGCCATCGAACGTAATGAAAGACTTGGCCTGCCTACCGATTACTGGAACCTGCCGCTGCCGTCGGAAACCCAGGCCTATGTGCCGAAGTTGCTGGCCCTGTCGCAAGTGGTCCTGGCACCCGAAGCCTACGGCGTGAACCTCAACCCGATCGCCAACGAACCGTATTTCCAGGCCGTCGAAATCAACCAGCGCATGGACCTGTCCAAGGTTGCAGCGGTGGCCAATATCGACGAAGACGAGTTGTTCCAGCTCAACCCGGCCTTCAAGCAGCGCACCACCACTCTGGACGGCCCTCAGCATTTGCTGGTGCCGACGTCCAAGGCGCAACTGCTGACCGCCAGCCTGTCGACCATGCGTCCCGAAGAGCTGATCAGCAAGAAGTCGCTCAAACCGGTGTTCGAAGGCGCAGACGATACCCAGATCGCCAGCCTCAAACGTGCCTACCGCGTGAAACGTGGCGACAACCTCGGCACCATCGCCAAGGCCAACAAGGTCGACGTAAAAGACCTGCAACGCTGGAACAAGCTGACCGGCAAGGACCTCAAGGTTGGCCAGACGCTGGTGATGCAGGACAAGACCAAGCGCAGCTCCGGACGCGTCAACACCGTAGTGGCCGCCAACACCAAGGCGAATGGCAAGACGGACACCAAGAAACCGCAGACCCAATACAAGGTCCAGCAAGGTGACTCGCTGTACATCGTGGCCAAGCGTTTCAACGTTGAAATGCAGCACCTCAAGCGCTGGAACCCGCGTGTCGGCCAGGCGCTGAAGCCGGGCCAGATGTTGACGGTTGCTTCGCCGCACTAAAAAAAGCCCCTGACTTCAGGGGCTTTTTTTTGCCCAAATACCATAAACAGGTTCACACAAACCCTGTAGGAGCCAGCTTGCTGGCGATGGGCTCAAGTGCGCCGCGTTTAACCAGATTTCACGCGATATCGTTAACGACCATCGCCAGCAAGCTGGCTCCTACAGGGTTTGTGTACGACGAGCGATCAAATAGGTTTCCAAGCCTCCACAAGGGATCTGCCCCGGCAATTAAGGGGTCGTTAAATCCCCGTCTTTTTCCTGTCCATACAAGCTGTTACTGTACGGCCCACAAAGCCCAAGCCGCCTGGATCGGATCTCTGACTTGAAGCGTCCCCTCCTCCTGCTCCTCATCAGCCTGGCCTTGAGCTCCTCCGCAAGTGCGACGATCAGCGAAAGCCATGGTTATGCGCAGTTCGGCACGCTCAAGTACCCGGCCAGATTTACCCATTTCGACTGGGTCAACCCGCAAGCGCCCAAGGGCGGTACGTTGCGGGTGATGGCGTTTGGCACCTTCGATACGCTCAACCCGTACACCTTCAAGGGCTCAAGCCCGGTTTCCACCGCGAATTTCCTGCAGTACGGCATCAACGAGCTCAACGAGCCGCTGATGGTCGGCACCGGCCAATACGCGCCGTCCGGCGACGAACCCACCTCCAGTTATGGCCTGATCGCCCAATCGGTGGAATACAGCGAGGACCGCAGCTGGGTAGTGTTCAACCTGCACCCCGAAGCCCGCTTTCACGATGGCACGCCGATCACTGCGTATGACGTCGCGTTCTCTTATCGATTGCTGCTCAAGGAAGGCCATCCGCAATACCGCACCAATCTCCAGGAAGTGTTGCGGGTCGACGTGCTCAACCCGCAGCGCATCCGTTTCGTCTTCAAGCGCGCTGGCAACCCACTGCTGATCTTGCGCCTGGGCGAGTTGCCGGTGCTGCCGCAGCATTACTGGAAAGATCGCGACTTCAAGGCCACCACCTTCGAGCCGCCGCTGGGCAGTGGCCCTTATCGCATGACCTCGGTCACGCCCGGGCGCCAGATTGTGTTTGAACGGGTCAAGGATTACTGGGGCAAAGATCTGCCGGTCAATCGCGGCAAGTACAACGTCGACCGCATGGAAGTCGAGTTCTACCGCGACAGCGACGTCGCGTTCGAAGCCTTCAAGGCCGGCGAGTTCGACATCTACATCGAGCATCAGGCGAAAAACTGGGCTAACGGTTACAACTTCCCGGCCGTGCGACGAGGCGATGTCATCAAGGCGCAGATCCCGCACCAGATCCCGACCCAGAGCCAGGGCCTGTTCATGAACACCCGGCGTCCGGCCTTATCCGACGCAAAGGTGCGCGAAGCGCTGGGGCTGATGTTCGATTTCGAGTGGACCAATCGCACGCTGTTCAGCGGTGCTTACAAACGCGCCATGAGTTACTACCCCAACAGCGAATTCTCGGCCACCGGTCTGCCGGTCGGTCATGAGTGGTTGATGCTCAAGCCGTACCGCGAGCAATTGCCCGCCAAACTGCTCACCGAGCCGTTCAGCCTGCCGCAGACCCAAGGGCGCGGCATTCCGCGGGACACCATGCGCCAGGCCCTGAGCCTGCTCGCCGAGGCCGGCTGGAAGCTCAACGGTCAACGAGTCGAAAACGCCAAGGGCCAGCCGCTCTCGCTTGAGATCCTGCTGGTCAACCCGAATCTGGAACGCATCCTCCAGCCTTATGTCGAGAACCTCGCCAGTATCGGCATCGACGCCCGGCTACGCACGGTGGACCGCGCCCAGTACAAACAGCGCCTCGACCAGTTCGATTTCGACATGATTCTGATGACCCTGAACCAGACCCTCAGCCCCGGCCTGGAGCAATGGCAGTATTTCCATTCCAGCCAGGTCGGGGTCAAGGGCAGCAAAAATTACGCGGGCATCGCCAACCCGGTGGTTGACCATTTACTCGAGCAACTGCTCGCCGCCCAGACCCGCGATGAACAGGTTGCCGCCGGCAAAGCCCTGGACCGCGTGTTGCTATGGCAGCACTACATCATTCCCAACTGGTACCTCAATTATCACCGCCTGGCCTACCGCAACCGGTTCGCCTTCGTCACCACGCCGCCCTATACGCTGGGCCTGAGCGCGTGGTGGCTGAAATCTTCGGAGAAAGATCGATGAAACCCGTACGCGCCCTGCTCCTGCAGGCCAGCGGCCTGTTGTTCGCCGGGCTGGCCTGCGCCGCGCCGCAACACGCCCTGACCTTGTACAACGAGCCGCCGAAATACCCGGCCGACTTCAAACATTTCGACTACGTGAATCCGGACGCACCCAAGGGCGGGGTCTTCCGTCAGGCCGGCTTCGGCGGCTTCGACAGCCTCAACCCGTTCATCAGCAAAGGCGTGTCGGCCGGCGACATCGAGCTGATCTACGACACCCTGGCCAAACAGGGACTCGATGAACCGTTCACCGAATATGGATTGGTTGCCGGCAAGATCGAGAAAGCCCCGGACAACAGCTGGGTGCGTTTCTACCTGCGCCCTGAAGCGCGCTTCCACGACGGTCATCCGATCCGTGCCGAAGACGTGGTGTTCAGCTTCGAAACCCTGATCAAGGACGGCGCACCGATGTATCGCGGCTACTACAGCGACGTCGCTGAAGCAGTCGCCGAAGACCCGCTGACCGTGCTGTTCAAGTTCAAACACACCAACAACCGCGAACTGCCGTTGATCCTCGGCCAGTTGCCGGTACTGCCCAAACACTGGTGGGCGACCCGGGATTTCAACAAGGGCAACCTGGAAATGCCGTTGGGCAGCGGCCCGTACAAGGTCAGCGAGGTGAAGGCCGGGCGCTCGATTCGCTACGAGCGGGTCAAGGATTACTGGGGCAAGGACCTGCCGGCCAACCGAGGTTTCTACAACTTCGACGTGATGACCACCGATTACTACCGCGACAACACCGTGGCCCTGGAAGCACTCAAGGCCGGACAGTTCGATTACTGGCTGGAAATGAGCGCGAAGAACTGGGCCAACGCCTACAACATTCCGGCGGTTGCCGAAGGTCGGTTGAACAAGGAACAGATCCCCAACGGCAACCCGACCGGCATGCAGGGCTTTGTCTTCAACCTGCGCCGCCCGGTGTTCCAGGACGTGCGCGTGCGCCAGGCGCTGACGCTGTTGCTGGACTTTGAATGGACCAACAAGCAACTGTTCAACGGCGCCTACGTGCGTACCCGCAGTTTCTTTGAAAACTCGGAAATGGCCGCCACCGGTTTGCCGGATGCCGATCAGTTGGCCATTCTCGACCCGTTCCGCGGCAAGATCCCCGAACAGGTATTCACCGAGGCCTTCCAGAACCCGGTGACCGACGCCAGCGGCATGATCCGCACGCAGCAGCGCAAGGCTTACCAGCTGTTGCAGGAAGCCGGCTGGCGGATCGTCGACGACAAGATGGTCGACGCCAACGGCAAACCGGTGAACATCGAGTTCCTGCTGGCCCAGACCGAGTTCGAACGGGTGCTGCTGCCGTTCAAGCGCAATCTCAGCGACCTGGGGATCGACCTGGTGATTCGCCGGGTCGACGTCTCGCAGTACATCAATCGCGTGCGTTCGCGGGACTTCGACATGATTGTCGGCAGCTTCCCGCAATCCAACTCGCCGGGTAACGAACAGCGCGAATTCTGGATGTCTGCCGCCGCCGACAAACCCGGCAGCCGCAACTCCATGGGCCTGAAAGACCCGGTGGTGGACCAACTGGTCGAGCAACTGATCAACGCCGATTCTCGCAAAAGCCTGGTGGCTCACGCCCGTGCACTGGACCGCGTGCTGCAATGGGGTTATTACGTGATCCCCAACTGGCACATCAAGACCTGGCGCGTGGCTTACTGGAACCATATCGGCCACCCGAAAATCTCACCCAAGTACGACATCGGTACGGCCACCTGGTGGATCAAGCCCAACGTGACACCGGCGATAGAAGTCGAAACCAAACTGCAAGCCGACCCTGCGGGCACGGAGTAATAGATGCTGGCGTATATTTTTCGGCGACTGCTGCTGATCATCCCGACGCTGCTCGGCATTTTGCTGATCAACTTCGTGATCATCCAGGCCGCCCCCGGCGGGCCGGTGGAGCAGATGATCGCCAAGCTCGAAGGTTTCGAAGGCGCCACCAGCCGCATTGCCGGCGGTGGTGCAGAAGTGTCGGTGGCCGGCTCGGCCTATCGTGGCGCCCAGGGTCTTGACCCCGCGCTGGTGAAAGAAATCGAGCACATGTACGGCTTCGACAAATCGGCGCCGGAACGTTTGTGGATCATGGTCAAGAACTACGCCACCCTGGATTTCGGTGACAGTTTCTTTCGCGACGCCAAGGTCATCGACCTGATCAAGGAAAAGATGCCGGTGTCGATTTCCCTCGGGCTGTGGAGCACGCTGATCATGTACCTGGTGTCGATCCCGCTGGGGATCGCCAAGGCCACGCGGCATGGCAGTCACTTCGACGTCTGGACCAGCTCGGCGATCATCGTCGGTTACGCGATCCCGGCGTTCCTGTTCGCCATTTTGTTGATTGTGGTGTTCGCCGGCGGCAGCTATTTCGACTGGTTCCCGCTTCGGGGACTGACCTCGAACAACTTCGATGAACTGAGCATGGGCGGCAAGATTCTCGATTACTTCTGGCACCTGGCGTTGCCGGTGACGGCGCTGGTGATCGGCAACTTCGCGACCATGACCCTGCTGACCAAAAACAGCTTCCTCGATGAAATCAACAAGCAGTACGTGGTCACCGCCAAGGCCAAGGGCCTGACCAATCACCGTGTGCTCTACGGCCACGTGTTCCGCAACGCCATGCTGCTGGTGATTGCCGGTTTCCCGTCGGCGTTCATCGGGATTTTCTTCACCGGTTCGTTGCTGGTGGAAGTGATCTTCTCCCTCGACGGACTGGGGCTGATGAGTTTCGAAGCGGCGATCAACCGTGATTACCCGGTGGTCTTCGGCACGTTGTTCATCTTCACCCTGCTGGGATTGGTGGTGAAACTGATCGGCGATCTGACCTACACCTTTGTCGATCCGCGTATCGACTTCGAAAGCCGGGAGCATTGAGATGAACCTGTCCCCTCTCAATCGCCGGCGTTTCGAACTGTTCAAGGCCAACAAGCGCGGCTGGTGGTCGCTGTGGCTGTTTCTCGTGCTGTTCGGCCTGAGCCTCGGCGCCGAGCTGATCGCCAACGACAAACCCTTGGTGGTGCATTACGACAACAGCTGGTACTTCCCGGCGCTCAAGCGTTACCCGGAGACTACGTTCGGCGGCGAATTCCCGCTGGAAGCCAACTACAAGAGCCCGTATATCCGCGAACTGCTCAAGGCCAAGGATGCGTGGGTGCTGTGGGCGCCGATTCCCTACAGCTACCAAAGCATCAACTACGACCTGAAAGTCCCGGCACCGGCGCCGCCGTCGACCGACAACCTGCTGGGCACGGACGATCAGGGCCGCGATGTGTTGGCGCGGGTGATTTACGGCTTCCGGATTTCGGTGCTGTTCGCGCTGACATTGACCATTCTCAGCTCGATCATCGGCGTGATTGCCGGTGCCTTGCAGGGTTTCTATGGCGGCTGGGTCGACCTGGCCGGGCAACGGTTCCTGGAGATCTGGTCCGGGTTGCCGGTGCTGTATCTGCTGATCATTCTCGCCAGCTTCGTCCAGCCGAACTTCTGGTGGCTGCTGGGGATCATGCTGCTGTTTTCGTGGATGAGCCTGGTGGACGTGGTTCGCGCCGAGTTCCTGCGCGGACGCAACCTCGAATACGTGCGCGCGGCCCGGGCGCTGGGGATGCAGAATGGTGCGATCATGTTCCGCCACATCTTGCCCAACGCGATGGTTTCGACCATGACCTTCATGCCGTTCATCCTGACCGGCGCCATCGGCACGCTGACGGCGCTGGACTTCCTGGGTTTCGGCTTGCCGCCGGGCGCGCCGTCGCTCGGTGAGCTGGTGGCCCAGGGCAAATCCAACCTGCAAGCGCCGTGGCTGGGCATGAGCGCGTTTGCAGTGCTGGCGTTGATGTTGAGTCTGCTGGTGTTCATCGGCGAGTCCGCTCGCGATGCCTTCGACCCGAGGAAGTGAAATGAATCAGGACAATCTGATCGAAGTGCGCGACCTGGCCGTCGAATTCGTCGTTGGCGAGCGCTGCCAGCGGGTGGTCGAAGGTGTCAGCTTCGACATCAAGCGCGGCGAGACCCTGGCGTTGGTGGGTGAAAGCGGTTCCGGCAAATCGGTGACCGCGCACTCGATCCTGCGCCTGCTGCCCTACCCGCTCGCCCGGCATCCGTCCGGCACCATCGAGTACTCCGGGCAAGACCTGCTGAGCCTGAAAGAGAAAACCATCCGCCACATCCGTGGCAACCGGATCGCGATGATCTTTCAGGAGCCGATGACTTCGCTCAATCCGCTGCACTCGATCGAGAAGCAGATCAACGAAGTTCTCAGCATCCACAAAGGTTTGATCGGCAAAGTCGCGACCAAACGCACGCTGGAACTGCTGGAAATGGTCGGCATTCCGGAGCCCGAGAAGCGCCTGAAAGCCCTGCCCCACGAATTGTCCGGCGGCCAGCGCCAGCGAGTGATGATCGCCATGGCCCTGGCCAACGAGCCGGAGCTGCTGATCGCAGACGAACCGACCACCGCGCTGGACGTGACCGTCCAGCTGAAAATCCTCGAATTGCTCAAGGAATTGCAGACCCGTCTGGGCATGGCATTGTTACTGATCAGTCACGATTTGAACCTTGTGCGAAGAATTGCGCATCGCGTATGTGTCATGCAGCGCGGTTGCATCGTCGAACAGGCATCGTGCGAAGAGTTGTTCCGCGCGCCGCAGCATCCGTACACTCGGGAACTGCTGGCAGCGGAGCCCAGCGGCAAGCCGGCGACCAATGTGATTGGCCCGCCGCTGCTGCAGGTCGAGGACTTGAAAGTCTGGTTCCCGATCAAGAAAGGCTTGCTGAAAAAGACCGTCGATCACATCAAAGCGGTGGACGGGATCAATTTCAGCCTGCCTCAGGGACAGACCCTGGGGATCGTGGGAGAAAGCGGTTCCGGCAAGTCGACACTCGGTTTGGCGATTTTGCGGCTGATTGGCAGCAAAGGTGCGATCCGTTTTGAAGGCAAGCAGCTAGACTGCCTGACGCAACAACAGGTTCGGCCGCTGCGTCGGGAGATGCAGGTGGTGTTTCAGGACCCGTTCGGCAGCCTGAGCCCGCGGATGTGCGTGAGCCAGATCGTTGGCGAAGGCCTGCGGATTCACAAGATGGGCACCGAGGCAGAACAGGAACAAGCGATTATTGCGGCACTCAAGGAGGTAGGTCTGGATCCGGAAACCCGGCACCGCTACCCCCACGAATTTTCCGGCGGGCAGCGGCAGAGAATCGCCATTGCCCGGGCATTAGTGCTAAAACCGGCGCTGATTCTGCTGGACGAGCCGACTTCGGCCCTCGACCGGACAGTGCAGCGCCAAGTGGTGGAGCTTTTGCGTTCACTGCAAACCAAGTACAACCTGACGTATCTGTTTATCAGCCATGACCTGGCTGTCGTCAAAGCGCTGAGCCACCAGCTGATGGTGGTCAAGCATGGCCAAGTGGTCGAACAGGGAGACGCGCAAAGTATCTTTGCCGCCCCCCAACATCCGTATACACAGCAGTTGCTGGAAGCCGCTTTTCTGGCACCAGCCACTGCGCAATAACCTGAAAGAGAGGAGCAACACATGGGTTTTCTCGCCGGTAAGCGCGTACTGATCGTCGGTGTCGCCAGCAAGCTGTCCATCGCATCCGGCATCGCTGCCGCCATGCATCGCGAGGGCGCTGAGCTTGCCTTCACTTATCAGAACGACAAACTCAAGGGTCGTGTCGAAGAGTTCGCACAAAGCTGGGGTTCCAACCCGGACCTGTGCTTCCCGTGCGACGTGGCCAGCGATGAAGAAATCGCCAAGGTCTTCGTTGAGCTGGGCAAGAAGTGGGATGGCCTGGATTGCATCGTGCACTCCGTCGGCTTCGCCCCGGGCGACCAACTGGACGGCGACTTCACCGAAGCCACCACCCGTGAAGGTTTCCGCATTGCTCACGACATCAGCGCCTACAGCTTCGTGGCCCTGGCCAAAGCTGGCCGCGAAATGATGAAAGGCCGCAATGGCAGCCTGCTGACCCTGTCGTACCTGGGTGCCGAGCGCACCATGCCTAACTACAACGTAATGGGCATGGCCAAGGCTTCGCTGGAAGCCGGCGTACGTTACCTGGCCGGCTCCCTGGGCCCGGACGGCACTCGCGTCAACTGCGTATCGGCTGGCCCGATCCGCACCCTCGCCGCTTCCGGCATCAAGAACTTCCGCAAGATGCTGGCCGCCAACGAAGCGCAAACCCCGCTGCGTCGCAACGTCACCATCGAAGAAGTCGGCAACGCCGGCGCCTTCCTGTGCTCGGACCTGGCGTCCGGCATCAGCGGTGAAATCATGTACGTGGACGGTGGTTTCAACACCACGGCCATGGGC
>NZ_JACNDU010000044.1:0-27895 GCF_017351735.1 Pseudomonas sp. FW300-N2A2
CTCGGAAATTTTTGAGACTGGATTTGAGCCGTTGGGAGACAGTATTGATCTTTACTTGCACGCACGCGACAACCGAAGCCCTCCCAGTTTTTTTGTCAGCACCACTACCTCTGAAAAGGAGGCTATAAAATTTGCCACTGGTTACGGATTTGAAGATGGTTTTGTGTACGTAATAAAAAACATCAAAGGGATAGATGTGAACAAAAAGCTAGGTTTGCTCTCGCCTCATAAAGGTGAGGCTGAAATTGCCATGCCTGGTGGAGTCGATAGCAAATACATCCTCGGCGTTACCCCCGTGCACGCTGATGGTACCTACAAAGGTTACTCAACTCCCAACCCAAACAGAAAGCTGCCATGAAAATAATAGAAATAACCACCGATACTCAGGGCACCATTAATAAGGTAGTGATCGAATGCGACCGACGAATTCGCACATTAACTTTAGTTTTGGAAAGCGGCTTAAGAAGAACATACTCAGGTTCTGATCTGTATGTTTGCTTTGGGATGTTGCGAGCGGACTACCCGGAAACAAAGTTTTTATGCAAGGGCGCCAAACTCAACGTGCACCCATCCAGCATGTCTTCGCAAATGTCTGCAGGAGTAGTAGCGTATGAGCTTCAATTGGGTAAACCAGCCGGGCCCGACGACTTGGTCAATATTTTTGATTATGAAGTAGCCGACATTACAAATGACATTGAACAACAACGTGATTTTTACAAGCGCTGGATTGAGTCTTTTGCTGGGTAAACTCCTGGCGCGCCTTTACAGGTTCTACCAGTTTGACTCGCGTACTAGCATGGGGTGCTAGGGGTGTCATCGACATCAGTATCTTTCGGGTCAAAAGCACCTCTCAGGGGCATTGAAAACAACACCTGAAGTTTTGATGACACCGCCACGGAAACCGTTCGATCGAAGGGACAATCGGTTGAGCGGCAACGTTCCGGTGTCACGCTCGCAAAAATGAAAAACCCGGCACCAGGCCGGGTTTTGCTGTCACTGATCGTCGAATCAGTGGTGTTTGTTCTTGTGCTTATGCTTGTGTTTGTGACCGTTGCCGGAATGGGAATCGCCGCTGTCAGTACCCAGGTTGTTGCCCAGCGCACCACCCGCTGCGCCGCCGAGGCCTGCGCCAATGGTCGAACCGGTCTTGCCGCCAATGCTGTTACCAATCACCGAGCCGCCCGCCGAGCCCAAACCACCACCGATCGCTGCTTCAGTGCGACTGCCTTTAGGTGCACCAACAGCGCTACCCGCCGCGCCGCCTACACCTGCGCCAATCGCGGCACCGGTGCTGCCGCCCATTTGCTGACCTACCACGTTACCCAATGCACCGCCGATACCACCGCCAACAGCAGCGGTGCCATCACCGGCAGCCATCGCACCTTGAGCAACCAAAAGTCCCAGAAACAATGTGGACAATGTCAAACGCATGATATGAACCTCTAATTCCGCATCGGGAGAAAAGAATTCGCTGCGGATGGGCGGAGTCTAGCACCTGTCCCCACTGAATCCGGCCAGCGATGACCGTTGGACAGCTAAAGATGCAAAAGCTGCGAAAGAGAAACAGCCAGATACAAAAAGCCCGGCATCAAGCCGGGCTTTTTGAGCGGATCGATCAGGATCAGTGGCCCTTGTGGCCCTTGCCCAGATTGCTGCCCACGCCGCCGCCCAAAGCACCGCCCAGGCCTGCGCCGATGGTCGAACCGGTCTTGCCGCCCAGGCTGTTGCCGATTATCGAGCCGCCCGCAGCACCCACGCCGCCGCCGATGGCCGCTTTGGTGCGGCTGCCTTTGCGTGCTCCAACAGCACTGCCCGCGGCGCCCGCGACACCAGCACCAATCGCAGCGCCAGTGCTGCCGCCCATGCTTTGGCCGACCACATTACCTAGCGCGCCACCCAGACCGCCACCCAGTGCGGCAGTGCCGTCGCCAGCAGCCATTGCACCTTGAGCAACCAAAAGCCCCAAAACCAGAGCGGGCAGTGTTAAACGCATGACAAGAACCTCAAAAAATAGGGGGAAATCAAAAAGGGTCGAGATTGAATGCTTTAGCGGCGAGAAAGTCCAGACACACAGCCCCAACCTCACCATCGGCGACGGTTGGACAGCTTTTATGGAAAAGGTTTTATGACAGACAAAAAAAAGCCCGCTGGGGAGACGGGCCAGGTGTTGCTTTCTAACGGATGAGTTGAGATTACGTAAGGCCTTGTGAAAACTTTGTGAAAACCCAGGCCGAAAAACACACGCCGCCAAAAAGGTTGCAGGCATAAAAAACCCCGCTCAATGACGGGGTCTGGAGAGGATGGATTACTTCCTGACGGGTGCCGCAACCTTGGGTAAAAATTTCGCCTTCGGCCCTTGGGGCACCTGGGATTTCATTTTGCCAAGCTTGACCTGATCGTCACCGTAAGCCACCACATAGTCTGTCTGGCCACACCGCACGCTATTGTTGATTGGAAATTCAGCACCGTCGTCTTCGATATACGGATCAGCCATCTTTTCGCCCCTTTCAAAAGCGGGATCGATACCGGCAAGCCCTTTTGCCTGAAACATATCGACCACCAAGCTTTTGAGACTAGCCGGTCATTACCGGACTTGTAATTCAGATTCCCCAAGACCCGACGAATGGCCCGCACGGCTTCCTACAAAACAAACACATGAACCGTTACCTGAATCACCTCAGTTTGACGGCCGTCCCGGTCACAAATACCACCACCATGCCGCCCTTGCCGGCCGGCATGCTGATCTCGTAATCGAGCCCCACCACCGCGTCGGCCTGCAGCGCCCGCGCCCGTTCCTTGATCTCGTCGGTGGCCTGAATCCGCGCCTCCTTCAATGCACGCTCCAATGTTTGAGAGCGCCCGCCGAAAAAATCCCGCATCCCGGCGAACATGTCGCGGATAACGTTGACCCCCTGCACCGACTCGGCGCTGACGATGTCGAGGTAAGCGGTGATTTGGCGACCTTCGATGGCGTGGGTGGTGGTGGTGATCATGGGCATTCCTTCTTCATAAATAGTCACTCAAGGCCTGAAACCTCAATTATTGATACACAAAGAGATCCTCTGAAGAGTCCACCTCTCCCCACTCTCCAGTGTATGCAACGGCGTGTATCGGGACCCGCCCCGCATCAATGACCTGTTGAAGCGTGTTCGTCATATGCACCTTGTCTCTTTGTTCCGGGGTCAAGGCCTCGCGAAGCCGGACGACCTCTGCCCACCCCTCAGGCGTTAAGCGTAGAAGCCCCATGTATTGGCCCTGAACATCATCGACTGAAGTCGGTTTGCTGCCGATTTCGGTCAAGGTGCCGGTGGAGGCAAGGCGGAACGTTTCGGCATCCAGTAACGGATCACCAAAGCGCTGTGTCCAGAGCGCCAGCCAGTTCGGGTCGTAGGTGACGGCCAGGGAAGCCTTGCATGTCATTAACGACTGGACTGCTGCGGGGCTGTAAAAAATGTCGGAGTAACTCACGATGCACGGAGCATCCTGCAACCAGGCTTCAGCACACGCCAATGAGGAGACCATGTTGGTTTGCGCCCAGCGAGGATTATGGAACTCGATCAGCCCTTGGTCTGCCAACACCTCGCGCTTGTAGCCGGTCACGATGGCTATCTCGCTAATGCCTGCACCGCGCAGCGCCAAAAGTTGCCACTCCAGCAGTGTCTTGCCACGCAACTCGACCATGCATTTCGGACGTTCATCCGTGAGACTTTTCATGCGGCTGCCACGTCCGGCAGCCAGAATAATGGCTTTCACAACAGTCCTACCTCATGAAATGTCTTTATTAACCGAACAATTGCTTCAGTCGATGAACGTCGTGCGCAGCCCAGACGTCCTCTCGCTCCGGGTGCCACATCCAGCCCTCCCAAGGGAGGTTGCGGTGCCGGATGGCTTCGATTTCCCCATCCCCACTGCACGCCAGGACCTCAAAACCTTCAGGGCAAGCGGCAAGCGAAAAACCGTGATAACTGTTCACCTCGGCAACGATTTTTCCTGACAGTTCATGCCGGGTTCGCACATGACCGTTCACCGCTTTCAGCTCGCCGCCCGACCAGTGCGCAATCATCTGCATGCCCCGGCAAATTCCAAGTACGGGCAGGCGCAGGGATCGTGCATGGGCAAGCAATCTGCCTTCAGTCAGGTCGCGCGCCGGACACTGGCCGATGTCATTTCCCCCCGAAAGCACAATGGCTTGTGGCGATACCGTGTGCAGCCAGTCATGCAGGGCGTCCTGAGTCAGCCGTCCGTCAGCGGTTTGCAGGCACAACCCGTTGGGTACCGGCACCGGCAAAAAGCCAGCATCCAGTAGAAAGCTGATCAGACGCTGGTCAATTGCATCGCGGCTTTCACCACGCTCGGGAAATACGTCCACACGCTGGCTGAGGGCAACGACTTTCATGCCAGCATCTCCACGCAGCGCCCCGGACAATCCAGGTGCAAGCGTTGAGCCGCCGACCAGCGCCGATAGAGGACTTCGCCGGCACCGATCACTGCCGGCAAGCCAAGTTCTCCTGCACGAATCGCCATGTGCGAGTTCGCGCCACCCCAAGCCGTTATCAGCCCGGCAATCGGGTAGGCAAACAACCAATCGAACCCGGGATCCGCGTTGGGAATGCAGACAATCGCGCCGGCGAGTATTTCTCGGTCGTCACTGCCCACCACGGGGGCAGTCACCTGCTTCTGGGTGATGAAGTTGGGGGCTGTTTCCGGCCATTCGAAGGACCAGACATCCTCAGGCCGGGTGATCACCGGCGGTAACGATACCTTTAGTGTCTCTGCGTGGCGGGCTTTGCCCTGCTCAATGCTGCGCAACAGCACATCGCTCGTGTTGGCTGCCGCAACGTGCAGTTCCTTGAAGACACTGATGTCGCAATAGGCCATGTCTTCACGACTGATGCCGTGCTGCGCCCCCACTTGCGCGATCAATGCCAGGGCATCCGAGAGATTGCGGGTGAAGTGGAACTTCGCCAGCTCGCGCAGTTCGATTCCTGCTTGCATGAAGTCCAGCAAGCCGACAGGATCGGGCTGCAAGCCGTGTGATTCCAGTTGCTTCACGATTTCGCGCATTTGTGGAAGGGTCAGCGAAAACGGTTGTACGGGCTCCGGGACGGACGGGCGCTGAGTCCAGTCAAAGTAAAGTTCCGGCGCTTCATCGTAGCGAGGCGAAAGGATGTCGTAGGTGCCCGGGCGCAAGTGGCCGTAGCGCGCGAGGAACGTCGCCTTGTCCAATGTCGCGCGGTCACGCGCCAACTGGCCGCTGACAGTCGACACCCCACCCATGAAACAATCGTAGTCAGCCTGCGAGAGCACGCCCACCGTCATCAGGGATTTGAGCATCTGCACCGCGACGAAGCCGGCGCGGGCCAGACCGGCGAATGGCAGGGTCCCGTAGCGTTTGGCATCCTCCAGCAGCCAGTAAATCCGTTCCAAAGGGTCGGCGTTGGAGGCCAGCAATGCCTCGCGTCGCGCATTCAGCGTATCGAGTTTGTTGGCATCAGCGCGCCACAAGCCATCCTTGGGATGGACGATGCGGTTGGTCAACTTGCGCAAACTGCTGCTGATGGCCTCCAGCTCATGCTCCAGGAAACCGGCACTGGCCAGGCGCTCCAGTCGCTGCGACAAATCCAGTGTGTAGCACGAGAACACAATCTCGAACTCCACTTTGTCGTGCAGCGTCGGCTCGGACAGCAGCCGATCGATATAGTGGTCGACCAGACGCCCCGCCAACCCCTCATCCAGGTCTGCCGGGATGAACGAGTTGAAAGACAATCGAACATCGATGTACGGCAGCCCGAAAAAATGCGGCATCAGCGGAAAGCTGCGCAAGTTGCGGTAGCCGTAATTATGGCGTTGATAGGCCCAGATCGAGTCAGTCACCAAATCCCGGTAAAGCGAAAGCGCCAGTGGTTTGGGACGGATACCGATAATTTCGGCCGGATTCCAGTCCGGCATCACACCATAAACGGTACGCTGGCCGATCAGGAACGGGTGCGGCCGCATGCCCCGCGCTACCTTGCGTTGAATATTTTCCAGCCGATCGGCTTGAGCTGCTTCGGATTCCGGGCGTGCTGGCAAAATCAGTGGTCGGGCTTGCAATAACCACAACACCTCGCCTTCAGCCTCCCGCGTGACAGCGAACTCACAGTCGACCGGCACCCCCTCGAACAACTCCAACAACTCTTCGAGCAAGATCACGACGGGCAGCATATCTGGCGGTGGCGGCACTTTGCTGTGGGCCGCCTGCTGCCAAAGCCGGCCACCCAGACCGCCAGTGACAGAGGCAGTGTCACGGCCCTCCGTCCAGTTCACCACCCGATAGGGCGCACAGGTATTCGGGTCGTGGGAGAAGGCAACGCCGGACCGAACGACATTATTCAACATCGGTTGAATCAGAACTTCGTCTGCCTGGTTGGCATCGCCATAACTGGCGATGACCTGTTCGACCGCCGATTCCAACCCTGCTTCATTGACGTCAAGTACAGAGAGAAACGCCCCCGCACCGGATGCTTGTACGCCATCTTCGCGCAGACAACTGGAGCGCACGATCCAGGGGCCGGCGTCCAAGCGTCCCTGAATGTCGCGTAAACAGGCTTGCCGGCCCACTTGCCAGTCCCTTACGGTGAAAGACAGCAACGGAGCAATGCGCGCCGAAGTCAGCCGCTCTTGCAGGCCGGCAAGCGTACCGGCCTTGGTGGAAAATCGCAGAGCCATCAGGATTATCTCAGCTGAGCAACCCAGATATTGGTTGAGTACGGAATCTGGATCGAGGCAGTCCCCAGGCCCTTCAAATAGTCATCGATTGCGCTAATCACCTCATGGAAATTCGCACCTGCCTGACGCTCAAGCGTTGCGTGAGAACGCCACGCCTCCAGACATTCCTCAATGGTTTGTTCGTGAATGACACGCGCATCAAGATGAACAACAGGACCGAACAGCGCACTGGCATCAATCACTGCCGTTTGATCTTCACGACGAGTACCGTAGCCGTAACCCTGAACCCGTTCTTTAATGATCGCTTCAATTCGGGCCTGGACAGGATCATCAAGATGACGATGATTCCACATACAGGCGAACCAGCCTCGCGGCTTGAGAATGCGCGCGGTTTCCTTGAGAGCCTGCTCACGGTCACAGACATTGAAGGAACTGCCGAAAGTGACCATGTCGAAAGCTTGCGACTGCTGCCCTGTTACTTCGCCTGTGCCTTCATGCCAACTGACATTAGTCAGGTCCGCGGTACGCTTGATGCCATTCGCTCGCATCGCATCATTAGGTTCCACCGCAACAACGTCCAGGCCTCGCGCAGCCAACATTAAGGTCAGGTGCGCAACCCCGGCGCCAACGTCGCAGAACTTGTCGCCTTTCTCGGCGCCTGCAATCGAAAGCATTGCATCGATCGCAGCATCGGCGTAGTCAGGACGCTTCAAGTAAGCGTCAGCCAGTGTGGTGTAATCCCATTCCGTTTTCATACCAACTTCCTTTTATAAAAATGGTGCAGTAAGTCATCAGTCAACATAGATAGAGGGCGGTGGGGGTCGAACTCCACCACCCAGTCTGCCGCGCCCGGTTCATCAATCGACAAATCGAGCCCAGCGACGTTGTGCAACTCGCCCGCATCGAACCGGCGATAGATGCCCTTGGGATCCCGACGGCGCAGCTCCTCCATCGGCACCTTCAAATAGATTTCGAAATAACCAGGCAGGTGGGCACGGTTCCACGCATGAACTTCGCGGAACAGCGAAATCGTGGCGATCACCACCGTGAACCCCTGCGCCGCTATGACCCTGCATAAATGAGCGTATTGCATGGCCAGCGCCAACCGCCCTTCACGCCCGTGGTTTTGCGCATTGGCCGCACTTGCGCCAAACACATCACGCAGTTCATCTCCATCCAGCATGACAACCGGATGACCATCGCTTCTAAGCCTGGCAACAAGCTCATGGGCCAGCGTTGATTTACCGGCACCCGACAAACCGGTAATCCACACGACCTCGCCAATAGAGGTATTCATATCAACACTGGGAGCCTGGAAGTTACTCACGATCATTGCAGCGCTCTTTCAGGGTCGCTAATGAAATTGTGGTGAGCGCCCCCAAAAGAGTCGATCACACAGTAACGAAAACGGGACTCATGTCGGTTTTCAACCAACTCAAGAAACACCTCATCCGGATGATGAAGTCCGCTGTACTCTGAGTCGTAGAACTTCTTATAAATGAAGTACTTTTGCTCTGAAGTAAGCAGTTTAAATCCAAGCACCATATCCTTAAGCTCATCGCCATTTTTAGCGATCGGCAACAAGCCCTCCATCTGTTCCAACCAGGCTTCGACGATTGGACTGCTATCGTGACCCACTGGAACATAATAAATCGGCAGCTTGCACGTATTCAGCATAAAGGACACACCACCACTGGAGGCATCAGTGATGATCGTGTCACATATCCGATAGAAGTCTTTACTGCTGCCTTTAGTATCGTCAATTGAAACCCATGGGTACCGGGCAAGTTGCTCACACAACTCTTTTACATAGGGACGGTCAAAATCCGTCATATACGGTCGAAAAATGATCTTCGCATGAGGAATCTGGGATTTCACCGAGTTAATGACCACCTCCATGTTTTCAAACAGAGAAGCGCCACTCGGGCAAATACCTATCTGGGTAGGCAGAAGGCCAACAACATACTCCTCGGACATGCACCGAAACTCAGGGGGAGCGCTGAACATGTCGGGGATTTTGATTGGCAGTACGGATACTGCGCTAGTGTTTCGAAGGTCCGTACGTGATCGGTCCGGTTCAAGTTCCAGACGCAAGGCGACTCTGTCTCGCCTGAAGTAGTACATGCCTGTTTTAATCAAATCAAAAAGCGATCTGGAGGAGGAAACAATTGCATCCCAATAGGATGTCCAGCCGGAACAGTAGTAAACATCCGCGAGGGGCATCCCTACATTGCCGTGCGCAATAAAAATGGTGAAGTTTGATTCATCAAGTAATTTCCCGATAGAAGCATCGTTCGAGATAATTACTTGTGATTTCAGTTTTCCAATCTCATCCAAACCCACTTCTTCAACTGGACAGCCTAGAAACTGTTCCGCTTCAAACTTGCTGATACCGACAATGTTTGTCTGAAGCACAATGCAGTTGTAGTGATTGCGAAGAGCATTTAGCGCTGGCAGCAAGTACTCAAGATAGGTTTTTCCGCCATTATTGACGTTACTGATCAAATAAACGCTTTGCATATAAAACGCGCACCTTCAAAGCTGTCCCAGGCAAGCCAGGCTCAGGCCAAGTAAACGCGCAAAAAAGGGAAAAGCATTTGATCCTGCCTAAGTGCATATCCCTTTCGCACGTGTACATCCTTGTTGTTAAGCGAATCAGACTAAAGTCGTATTAATTTTCATTGAAAATCAATAGTAAAGCTTTGATCCTGATCACATAAACCGCGCCAATATATCATACGCTGGCAAATTGACACCCCACCAGGCGAGCATTTTTTACCCTTGGCGCGGCCAACGTGCCGCCTCGAAATCCAGACACCCAGAAACCACAAAACCCCTGATTTCTTTCGAAATCAGGGGTTCTGGTTACATCGAATTTGGCGGTGAAGGAGAGATTCGAACTCTCGATACAATTTCTTGTATACACACTTTCCAGGCGTGCTCCTTAAGCCACTCGGACACTTCACCGTATCTCTTCAAACATGTTCTGTCTGTCGAGGCGCGCTAATGTAGTCGAAAGCTTTTCTGATGGCAAACTTTTTTTGCAGAATTTTCATGTGCTTAGCGGTTTGGAGGTTCCGGGAGCATTCCGGGCCATGGCAAACCTGCCAATCTCTGGCTTCGCGCTCTCCTATATAGAGAGGGGAATGCACGGCGGGAGCGGCGGGCTACGCTTGCCCGGCGGGGAAAGGGTGACTGGCGGGTCAGTCACGGCGCTTTACCTGGCCTGCGGCGGTGGGTAACGTCTGCCCCAACTTTCATACAAGGAATAGCGTCATGAGTGAGTTGATTTCCTACCACCTCGAAGACGGTATCGCGACCCTGACCTTGAGCAACGGCAAGGTCAATGCCATCTCTCCGGACGTGATTGCTGCGTTTAACGCTGCGCTGGATCAGGCAGTGACTGATCGTGCAGTGGTGATCATCACCGGTACGCCAGGAATTCTGTCGGGCGGTTATGACCTGAAGGTGATGACAGCAGGCCCTAAAGAAGCCGTATCGCTGGTGACGGCTGGCTCGACA
Organism: Pseudomonas sp. FW300-N2A2; assembly: GCF_017351735.1. NCBI lineage: Bacteria > Pseudomonadati > Pseudomonadota > Gammaproteobacteria > Pseudomonadales > Pseudomonadaceae > Pseudomonas > Pseudomonas sp. FW300-N2A2. The sequence continues at coordinate 10,231 of NZ_JACNDU010000044.1, forward strand.
TTGTCCCGTCGTCTGTTGTCGCACCCGTTTCCAGTGATTGTTGCGTGCCCTGGGCATGCAGTGGCCAAGGGCGCGTTCCTGTTGTTGTCGGCGGATTACCGCATTGGTGTCGACGGCCCGTTCAGCATTGGCCTGAACGAAGTGCAGATCGGCATGACCATGCACCACGCCGGCATTGAGATCGCCCGTGATCGCCTGAGCAAGGCAGCGCTGCATCGTTCGGTGATCAACGGTGAGATGTTCAACCCGAAGAGTGCCGTGGATGCAGGTTTCCTCGACTTGGTGGTGTCGCCCGAAGAGCTGCAAGGCGCGGCGCTGGCAGCGGCTCGTCAGTTGAAGAAGATCAACATGACCGCGCACAAGAACACCAAGCTGAAAGTGCGCAAGGCACTGCTGGACACCCTGGACAACGCAATCATCCAGGATCAGGAGCATTTGGGTTAACCCAAAGATGCTGCACCGAAAGCCCGACCATCGTGTCGGGCTTTTTCATACACGCTCTGTGGAAAAGTCTACAACCCCTCTAGAACAGATCTGACCAACTAGTCGGAAACATGCGCTCAAACATCGGCTATCTCCTACCTCTATAGAGGCAATTGCCGAAAACAGTGCACATCCGTACACTGCGCCACCTTTTGTCCCGGTGGGGCCTGTAAATGCTGTTCGTGTTTCGTATGTTATTGATGGGCCTGCACTTTATTCTCGCTGGTGTGCTGGGGGTGATTCTGGGGCTGTTTCGCCCGTTCAACCCGGACAACAGCCGTTTGTGCGCGCGCCTCTATGCGTGGCCGGCAATGTGCATTTTGCGTTTGCGAGTGAAGGCCGACGTCGGGCCATTGATGGACAAACCCGAGAGCTGCGTGATCATCGCCAACCACCAGTCCAACTATGACTTGTTTGTTTTCGGCAACGTGGTGCCCCGCCGCACCGTGTGCATCGGCAAGAAGAGCCTGAAGTGGGTGCCGTTGTTCGGTCAGTTGTTCTGGTTGGCCGGTAATGTGTTGATCGACCGTGGCAATGCGCACAAGGCGCGCCAGTCGATGCTGACCACCACGCACACCTTGCAACATGAAGACACCTCGATCTGGGTGTTCCCGGAAGGCACGCGCAATCTCGGCGAAGACCTGCTGCCCTTCAAGAAAGGCGCGTTCCAGATGGCGATCGCGGCGGGCGTGCCGATCGTCCCGGTGTGTGTCAGCAGTTACGTCAAACACATGCGATTGAACCGCTGGCGCAGTGGGAAAATTCTGATCCGTTCTTTGCCGGCCATTCCAACTGCCGGACTGAGCCTGGACGACATGCCGCTGCTGATCGCCCAGTGCCGCGAGCAGATGCGCGAGTGCATCGCCTCGATGGATCGGCAACTGCAAGCCGCATGAAACGAAACCCGCCCTGTGCGGGTTTTCTTTTGCCTGCGAACTTTTGCCTTCGAACTCTGCAGATTTCACTGACTCTCAAGCGGTATAGAAGGATAAGCTGAACACTGCCTGCTACTAATAAGAAGTGAAGCTGAATCATGGGTAGAGTTGTTGCTGCTGCGGTTTACAGCGCTGGTAAGAAGGTCACCAATATCACCCTCGACGAAGGCGCTGCCTGGGCCGCCAAGCCTGGTCACTTTGTCTGGATCGGCCTCGAAGAGCCGAATGCCCAGGAGCTGTTCAATCTGCAACGCCAGTTCAACCTGCACGAACTGGCCATTGAAGACGCCCTGGAAAAACACAGTCGACCGAAGCTGGAAACCTTTGGCGATGCGCTGTTTATCGTCACGTATTCGCCGATCCGCCATGAAGGAAAGCTTGAGTTCATCGAGACTCATATCTTTGCCGGCAACGGTTACATCATTACTGCGCGTAACGGTCATTCGGCGTCCTACGCTTATGTCCGCCAGCGTTGTGAGGCGCGTCCACTGTTGCTGGAGCACGGGGAAGATTTCGTACTCTATGCCATCCTCGACTTTGTGATTGAAAACTATCAGCCGATGGGCGAAGCGATCCATGCAGAGATCGATGAGCTGGAACGTAACGTCATGTGCAGCTCCCTGAACGAGCGCGACATTCAAAAACTCCACAGTCTGCGCCGCGATGTATTGCGTTTGCGGCGGTATGCGGCGCCGATGGTGGAAATCGGTGAAGAGCTGCAGAAGCTGAGTTTTCCGTTCATCGACAAGAACATGCGCCCGTACTTCCGCGATGTGCAGATCCATGTGACCCGGCAGATGGAAGACCTGACGACGCTGGCAGACATTGCCAGCCAGACCATTGAAGTCGGGGTGTTGCTGGAGGCGTCACGGCAGAGCGTGGTGCAGCGCAAGTTTGCGGCGTGGGCGGCGATTCTGGCGTTCCCGACGGCAGTGGCCGGGATCTATGGGATGAACTTCCAGAACATGCCGGAGCTGACCTGGCATTACGGGTATTTCGCGGTGCTGGGGTTTATTGCGGTGGGGTGTGTGAGTTTGTGGGCGAGTTTCAAGAAGTCGGGGTGGTTGTAGCCAACACCGCGGCGTCTGTGAAATTCGCGGGCAAGCCTCGCTCCTACAGGAGCAAGGCTTTTAACTTCACACCGACTGTGGTTTATGCGCCACAAACCGCATCATCCACTCCGCAACGGTTGCGCCATGATGCTCATGCTCAAGGCTCGCCATGCCCTTGGTATACACCTGCTCGCCCAACGCTTCCTGACGAATATCCAGCAAGGCTCGCGAGTAATCGTGAATGAATTCCGGGTGCCCCTGGAAGCACAACACCTGGTCGTTGATGTGGTACGCGGCAAACGGGCAGAAATCGCTGGAAGCGATGACCGTGGCGTTTTCCGGCAGCGACGTCACCTGGTCCTGGTGGCTGATCAACAACGTCAACTCTTCGCGCACCGGGCTCATCCACGGTGCCTTGGCGGCGAGTTTGTAACTGTGGGTGCCGACGCCCCAGCCCTGGGTCGCACGCTCGCTCTTGCCGCCCAGCAGCAGCGCCAGCAACTGATGGCCGAAGCACACGCCCAGCAGTTTGTCACCGCGTTCGTAGCGGGTCAGCAGGTAAGCCTTGAGGGTTTGAATCCACGGGTCGGTGCCGAAGGAATCGGCCTTGCTGCCGGTGACGAGATAGGCGTCGAAGGCCTCATCATCGCTAGGGTATTCGCCCTGCATCACGTTGTAGACAGTGAACTCGGCCGCGATGGGTTGTTGCGAAAACAGACGCTGGAACATCTGCCCGTAACCCTGATATTGATCGACCAGTTCCGGACGCAGGATGTCGGTTTCCAGAATGCAGATGCGTAACGACATAAAAAATACCTGACACGTGATGGGAATAATGCACACCCCAGAGCCTGCCTCGAAACACCGTCCCAAGGCAAGCCCCACGAGTCGTCATCGGTCCCTTAAAACACCTCCCCTTTGGCCGCTTTCTCCAGCAGCAGCGCGGGTGGCGCGAACCGTTCGCCGTACTGCTCGGCCAGGTATTGCGCACGCGCGACGAAGTCCTTCACGCCGTACTGGTTGATGAACTGCAGCGCGCCGCCGGTCCAGGCCGCGAAACCAATGCCGAAGATCGAGCCGACGTTGGCATCCGCAGTCGAGGTCAGCACGCCCTCCTCCACGCAACGCACGGTTTCGATGGCTTGCACGAACAGCAGGCGATCACGCACGTCCTTCGGTGAAATCTGCCCGTCAGCCTTCTCGAAGCGACTTTTCAGCCCTGGCCACAAGTGCTTCTGGCCGCCGGCAGGGTATTCGTAGAAACCACCGCCTGCCGCTTTGCCCGGACGTTTGTATTCGTTGAGCAGCAAGTCAATCACGGCAAACGCCGGGTGCTCAATCAGTGGTTTCCCTTCCGCTTGCAGGTCTTTGGCCGTTTGTTGACGGATATGGCTCATGAGGCTGAGGGAAACTTCGTCGGAGATCGCCAGAGGCCCGATGGGCATGCCCGCCTTGCGCGCTTCGGTTTCGATCATCGCTGCGCTCACGCCTTCGCCGAGCATGGCAATGCCTTCGTTGGTGAAGGTGCCGAACACGCGTGAGGTAAAGAAGCCACGGCTGTCGTTGACCACAATCGGGGTTTTCTTGATTTGCAGGACGAAATCGAAACCGCGGGCCAGGGTTTCGTCGCTGGTGTGGGCGCCCTTGATGATTTCCACCAGCGGCATTTTTTCCACGGGGCTGAAGAAATGCAGGCCGATGAATTTGCTTTGATCCGGTACGGCGGTAGCGAGCCCGCTGATCGGCAGAGTCGAGGTATTGGAAGCGATCACCGCGTCCGGGCCGACGACCTGTTGCGCGGCTGAAGAGACTTTGGCTTTCAGTTCGCGGTCTTCGAACACGGCTTCAATGATCAGGTCGCAACCGGCCAGATCGGCGTCACTTTCAGTGGTTTTGATCCGCGCCAGCACTGCGTCCCGCTGTTCAACGCTCAACTGCCCCCGGGCAACTTTCTTGTCCAGCAACGCCGCCGAATGAGCCTTGCCCTTTTCTGCCGCAGCGAGATTGATGTCCTTGAGCACCACCTCGATACCGGCCGAAGCGCTGACAAAGGCAATGCCGGCTCCCATCATCCCCGCGCCCAGAACCCCCACGCGACGCGTCACGTAAGGTGCAAACCCTTGAGGTCGCGAACCGCCGGCATTGATCTCGTTGAGCTGGAACCAGAACGTGCCGATCAGGTTCTTCGAGATCTGGCCGGTGGTCAGTTCGGTGAAGTAGCGGGTTTCGATCAGGTGCGCCGTGTCGAAATCCACCTGAGCGCCTTCCACTGCGGCGCAAAGAATCTTCTCTGGTGCGGGCATGCAGCCCTGGGTTTTCGTGCGCAGGATCGACGGCGCAATGGCCAGCATCTGCGCGACTTTCGGATGCGACGGCGTACCGCCCGGAATCTGATAGCCCTTCACATCCCAACGTTGCACCGCTGTCGGGTTGGCCAGAATCCAGGCGCGCGCCTTTCTCAGCAGCTCATCGTGATCCAGCGCCAACTCATCGATCAAGCCCGCCTGCAAGGCTTGTTGCGCACGGACTTTTTTGCCTTCAAGCAGATACGGCAGGGCTTTTTCCAGACCGAGCATGCGCACCATGCGCACTACCCCGCCACCGCCCGGCAACAGGCCGAGGGTGACTTCCGGCAGGCCGAGCTGCACCGATGAATTGTCCAGCGCCACGCGGTGATGGCAGGCCAGGCAGATTTCCCAGCCACCCCCCAGCGCCGCGCCGTTGATTGCGGCGACCACCGGTTTACCCAGGGTTTCCAGGGTGCGCAGTTGGCCCTTCAGCGTCAGCACCATGTCGTAGAACGCTTTGGCTTCGGGTTTGCCGACTTTGATCAGTTCATTGAGGTCACCGCCGGCGAAGAAGGTCTTCTTCGCCGAGGTGATGATCACGCCGGCGATGCTGTCTTTCTCGGCAACCAGTCGGGCGACGCAAGCGGCCATGGCCTCGCGGTAGACCGCGTTCATGGTGTTGGCGCTCTGGCCCGGCATGTCGATGGTCAGGACGACGATCTGGTCCTGCCCTTTTTCGTAACGAATGGCTTCAATCATGAAGAGGATTCCTTGAAATCGTGGCTCAGAGGCGTTCGATGATGGTGGCAATGCCCATGCCGCCGCCGACGCACAGGGTCGCGAGGCCAAAGCGCAGGCGCCGGGTTTCCAGTTCATCGAGCAGCGTGCCGAGGATTGCGCAGCCTGTAGCGCCCAGCGGATGCCCCATGGCGATGGAGCCGCCATTGACGTTGACCTTGTCCGGGTCGATGGCCATGTCCTTGATGAATTTCAGCACGACGGAAGCAAACGCCTCGTTGACCTCGAACAGGTCGATGTCTTCGACCCGCAGCCCGGCCTTGGCCAGCGCTTTGCGGGTGGCCGGCGCCGGGCCGGTGAGCATGATCGTCGGGTCGGTGCTGGTGACCGCCGTGGCGACGATTCGCGCCCGTGGCTGCAAGCCGAGCGCACGCCCCTTGGCTTCGGAGCCGATCAGCATCAACGCCGCGCCATCGACGATCCCGGAACTGTTGCCCGGCGTGTGCACGTGGTTGATCCGCTCAACGTGGCTGTAGACCCGCAATGCCGTGGCGTCGAAACCCATTTGCCCCATCATCTCGAAGCTTGGCTTGAGTTTGCCCAAGCCTTCCAGGGTGGAGTCGGCGCGAATGAACTCATCGTGATCGAGCAAAATGATGCCGTTCTGATCCTGCACCGGCACCAGCGATTTGCTGAACGAACCGTCGGCCCGCGCCCGCGCCGCTTTTTGCTGGGAGTGCAGCGCGTAGGCATCGACGTCCTGGCGGCTGAAGCCTTCGAGGGTGGCGATCAGATCGGCGCCGACGCCTTGCGGGGTGAAATGGCTGTGCAAATTGGTTTCCGGGTCCAGCGCCCAGGCGCCGCCATCGCTGCCCATCGGCACCCGTGACATCGACTCGACGCCACCGACCACCACCAGGTCTTCGAAGCCGGAACGCACTTTCATCGCCCCGAGGTTGACGGCCTCCAGCCCTGACGCGCAGAAGCGGTTGATTTGCACGCCCGCGACGCTGACGTCCCAATCGGCCACCTGTGCGGCCGTTTTGGCGATATCCGCACCTTGATCGCCGACCGGCGTCACACAGCCCAACACCACGTCGTCGACCTGGCTGGTGTCCAGCGCCGTGCGCTGTTGCAGCGCCTTGAGCAACCCCGCCACCAGGTTCACCGGCTTGACACTGTGCAAGGCACCATCGGACTTGCCCTTGCCACGGGGCGTGCGTAACGCGTCGAAAATCAAAGCTTGGGTCATGACGTCCTCGAACCTGGCGGTGAAAATACTGAGCCCTCACCTTATGCCGAGCCACCGCCGATTCAATGACCGCAATGCTCACTGACGTTGACGGACACGCTCAGACGGACGGTAGTGTGCTACCGGATTGATCGTTTCAGGACACCGAGATGTCTAGCAAAAGGGCGGCAAAGAAGCTGGCAATAGGCCTCATGCCTTTTTTAAAGCAATAAGTGCGCGCTCCATACGAAAGGGATCTAAGTCGCGAGTGACGCGGGCCCTAAGGTGAACATATGCGAAGTTGTCGTCGGGTTTTGCCGAGGCGCTCGCCTTACAGGAAGTGCAACGCTCTGCCGTCATGGAGATATGCAGGCAGGCATCAGGAAATAACAAAAAAGGCGGTCAAGCCATGTTCAAACATTCGAAAGTACGTCAAGCCGGGCTCATTCTTTTCGCTACTACGTTGCTGTTGATTTTGCCGAACCTGACGAAGGTGATCGGCTGAGTCTTTATTAAAAAATCGGCGCACAGTTTCCATCGCCTCTTAAAAATGTGACTGGCTCGCTACCCGGGCCGGCGTGGGTGTGCCAACCTTTGCGGCACTTCCACGACATGGACGGCGATCTGTTGAAAACGCTCATTCTGCTCGGGGCCTTGCTGTTCGGCTCGCCCCTTTATGCCGCACAGCTGAACCTGGAGCTGGGCGCACACAGCCGCACCTGGCAGACCGAGGAATTGCTCAAGCATCCTCTGGTTCAGACCATCACCATTACCAACGACGTTTCCTACAAACGGGACATGAGCTATCGCGCCGTGCCCCTGTCGGCGTTGTTGAGCGGCATCAAGCCTGACGATCACCTGCAAGCTGTGGCACTGGATGGTTTTGCCGCCGAACTGGCTGCCGCGCCGTTGCTCAACAGCCAAGGTGCGCGAGCATGGCTGGCGATTGAAGACCCGACAAAACCGTGGCCGGCGCTGTCGGCAGACAAGCCCAGTGCCGGGCCGTTTTATCTGGTATGGACGGATCCGCAGGCGGGCAATATCAGCCCCGAGCAATGGCCCTTTCAAGTGGCTGACATCAAACGCATGGCGCCGGTGGCCGAGCGCTTCCCTGCCCTGCTGCCGGATCCGGCGCTGAAGGCGGACGACCCGGTGAATGTGGGGTTTGCGCTGTTCCAGAAGAACTGTCTGGCGTGTCATCGATTGAACGGTGCAGGGGATGCGCAGTTCGGGCCGGATCTGAACATTCCGTTTAACCCGACCGAGTATTTCGGGGCGGATTTTTTGAAGCGCTACATCCGCGATCCGCAGAGTTTGCGGCAGTGGCCGCAGGCGAAGATGCCGGGGTTTTCGGCGGCGGTTTTGCCGGATGGGGATCTGGAGATGTTGGTGGGGTATTTGAAACACATGGCCGGGCGCAAAACCAAGCCCTGACACTATTTCCATGTGGGAGCGAGCCTGCTCGCGATGACGGTGGCACATTCAACATGAATGTGACAGACAGACCGCTATCGCGAGCAGGCTCGCTCCCACAGGTTTTTGCGGCGAACAGACCTATTGCTGCTGGACTGAAATCACCGGCATCGGCGTCGGCGACACAAACACCTTCGCGTGCATCTGCTCGCACCCGCCGCCCCGACGCATCCCGCGTACCGGGCAGGCATCCAGGTAATCCAGGCCCACCGCCAGTTTCAAATGGCGCTCCGGTCGCGCCAGTTCATTGGTCACGTCAAAGCTGTACCACGCGTCATCCAGCCAGGCTTCCGCCCACGCGTGGCTGGCCAGATGCTCGCTGTTCTCGCTGTACAAATAGCCCGACACATAACGCGACGGAACTCCCAGGCTTCGGGCGCAGGCGAGAAACGCGTGGGTGTGGTCCTGACAGACACCCGAACGCCCGGCGAAGGCTTGCGCAGCGCTGGTGTCCACTTCGGTGGAGCCCGGCGTGTAGGTCATGTGCGAGTTCAGGCCATGCATCAAGTCGATCAATGCCGCGCGGTCCCGGCGCTTTTTGCACGCCTTCTCGGCGAACTCACGCAAGGCTTCGTCGGCCTCGGTCAGGCGCGTGAAGCGCAGGAACGGCAACGCCGACTGGCTCTCGTGCTCGGCTTCACGCAGTTCGTCGATGTCGACCTGGCCACGGGCGCCGATGATGATCGCTTCATGCGGCTCATCCATGGTCAGCACGTGCAGGATGTTGCCGAACGGATCGAGTTGCGCGCGCACCGGGCGCGGCAGGTCGAGCTGCCAGCTGAGCACGTGCTGGCGCTCGCTGTCGTGAGGAGTCAGTCGCAGGTACTGGATGCTCGCCCGCACCTGATCTTCGTAGTGATAGGTGGTCTCGTGGCTAATGGAAAGTCTCATGCAGCCTCCAGGTAGGAACTGTGTATGGCGTTACCCAACTGGCGCACCAGCGGGATGAACTCGGTCAGCCAGGCGTGCAGGCCTTCGTCGAGAATTTCGTTGATGCCGGTGTAGCGCAGGCGTGCGTCCATCTCGGCGGCCAGACGTTGCGCAGGACGACCATTGGCCCCCGGCAGTTGAGCGAGGATCTGGTCGATTTCTTCGGTGCATGCGCGCAGGGATCGCGGGACATCGGCGCGCAGCAACAGCAACTCGGCCACATGCCGGGCACCGGGCGCGTCGCGGTAGATTTCGGTGTAGGCCTCGAACGACGACAACGCCCGCAACAAGGCACTCCACTGGTAATAGGCGTGAGCCGTACCGTCGCTGACCGCTTCGGCCTGATCGCCCGCCATTTCGTAGCGAGCATCGAGCAGGCGCAAGGTGTTGTCCGCCCTTTCGATGAAAGTGCCCAGACGAATAAACCGGAACGCATCGTTACGCATGATCGTGCCGTAGGACGCGCCACGAAACAGGTGGGAACGTTCCTTGATCCACTCGCAGAAACGACTCATGCCGTAGCGACTCAAGCCCTGATCGGCGATGCCGCGAATTTCCAGCCAGGTGGCGTTGATGTTTTCCCACATGTCCGCGGTAATTCGCCCCCGCACGGCATGCGCGCTGGCCCGCGCCGAACCGAGGCAGCTGTAAATACTCGCCGGGTTGGCCGCGTCCAGGGCAAAAAAGTGCAGCAGCCGTTCGGCATGCAACTCGCCGTGGCGTTCGAGGTAATCGTCCAGGGTGCCGGTTATCAGCAGCGGCATGGCGAGTTCGTGCAGACCGTCACCGCGGCCATCCTGCGGCATCAGCGACAGCGAATAACTGATGTCGAGCATCCGTGCGAGGTTTTCCGCCCGCTCCAGGTAACGCGACATCCAATACAAATCCGAGGCAGTTCTACTTAACATGGCAGGCTTCCTTCAATCCTCGACCACCCAGGTGTCCTTGGTTCCGCCGCCCTGGGAGGAATTCACCACCAGGGAGCCTTCAAGCAGGGCGACACGGGTCAAACCGCCGGGCACAACCCGGGTTTCGCGGCCAGACAATACAAACGGACGCAGGTCGATATGGCGTGGGGCGATGCCGTTTTCGACAAAGGTCGGGCAGGTCGACAGGGACAACGTCGGTTGCGCGATATACGCGTGGGGCTTGGCCTTGATTCGCTCGCGGAAGGATTCGATTTCCGCCGCCGTCGCCGCCGGTCCCACCAACATTCCGTAGCCGCCGGAGCCCTGGGTTTCCTTGACCACCAGTTCTGGAAGATTGGCCAGCACGTGGGACAGTTCGGAGGGATTACGACACTGGAACGTCGGAACGTTCTTCAGGATCGGCTCTTCGTCGAGGTAGAAACGGATCATGTCGGTGACAAACGGATACACCGACTTATCGTCCGCCACCCCGGTACCGATGGCATTCGCCAGCACCACATTGCCCGAGCGGTACGATGACAGCAGCCCCGGAACGCCGAGCATCGAGTCCGGATTGAACGCCAGCGGATCGAGGAATGCATCGTCGAGACGGCGGTAGATCACATCCACCGCTTTCGGCCCGTCCGTGGTGCGCATGAACACCTTGTCGTCACGCACGAACAGGTCCGCGCCTTCCACCAGCTCCACGCCCATTTCCCGAGCGAGAAATGCATGCTCGAAAAACGCGCTGTTGAAGCGACCCGGCGTCAGTACCACCACGCTCGGGTTATCGAGGTGGCTGGAGCTTTTCAGGGTGTCGAGCAACAGGTTCGGATAATGATCGATCGGGGCGATGCGCTGGGCCGAGAACAACTCAGGGAACAGGCGCATCATCATCTTGCGGTCTTCGAGCATGTAGCTCACGCCGCTGGGTGTACGCAGGTTGTCTTCGAGCACGTAGTACGTGCCGTCGCCATCGCGCACCAGGTCGACGCCGGAAATGTGGGAATAGATATCCCGGTGCAGATCCAGCCCCTGCATCGCCAACTGGTATTGCTCGTTGGCCAGCACTTGTTCGGCCGGGATGATGCCGGCCTTGATGATGCGCTGCTCGTGATAGAGGTCGGCGAGGAACATGTTCAGCGCCTTGACCCGCTGGATGCAGCCGCGTTCGACGATCCGCCATTCACTGGCGGGGATGCTGCGTGGAATGGTGTCGAAGGGAATCAGGCGCTCTGTCCCCTGCTCGTCCCCGTAGAGCGTGAAAGTAATCCCGGCGCGATGAAACAGCAGATCGGCCTCGCGTCGCCGTTGTGCCAAAAGCTCGTCAGGCGTTTCGGCCAGCCAACGGGCAAACTCCCGATAATGCGGGCGGACCTGGCCGCCGGCATCGTACATCTCATCAAAATAGGTGCGGATCATGCCGTACTCCTTGTCACCCGGACATCCAGGCCTTCGCAAGGCCCGTGCCATCGGCAGAAACGCTTTGATATCAATCGGTTGGATATTCACATGATTAACACCGCACCAATCCTGTGCGGCAAATGCCCCAACCTGATCGCCCCCGCTTCATTGCGAAGCAATGCTGTCGCCTATCACCAGCATAGTCAGAGTTGATTTCACTGCCCGGAGGGGGATGCGGATAATTCGCGCATTCGCTGGAAATGCTCACCGAACTTCCCTTTTAGCCGCCTTGCTCAGGCGGCTTTTTTTTGTTTCGGGATTTGTGGGCGATGGTTTGGCGGTGATTGGGAGGACGCCATCGCCAGCAAGCTGGCTCCTACAGGGCGCCGGTGATTTGTGGCACGCCGGATTTCTGTAGGAGCCGGCTTGCCGGCGATGGGGCCTGAAATTCTGCGGTAATTCGCAGGGCGCCATCGCCAGCAAGCTGGCTCCTACAGGGGGCGGTGATTTGTGGCACGCCGGATTTCTGTAGGAGCCGGCTTGCCGGCGATGGGGACTGAAATTCTGCGGTGATTCGCAGGGCGCCATCGCCAGCAAGCTGGCTCCTACAGGGGGCTTGATCTGCGCAAACGAAAACGGCCAACCCGAAGGTCAGCCGTTAGTGGATGTTGTCGCTGTTCATAGTGTTATGCGAGTAGCCCTCGTACCTCCTGCTTGACGCCCCATCCTTCGATGATGCCACCCAAAGGCTCGACCACCGCCTCGAAGTCCTGCTCAAAGTCGCCAATGCCGTCATAGGTGGCGTACATCACTTTGCTCAGTTCCAGGGACCAGGCGCCGTCGTCGCGCACGCTGATTTGTGCATTCATGGATTCACCGCAGTAATGCCCTGCCGCCCTGCGTGCCCGCTCCTCGTCCGGGAAAATGGCGTAGAACTCGATGGGATGGAAACGTGAAAAGTCGAAACCGCCTTCTTTCATGCGGCGCAGAACCGAGCTGCTGATGTCTTCTTGATAGGCTGTGCTCATGAAACGTCCTCCTGATACCGATGGATAGACTTTCCGTACTCCCGACGCCGGCAACCGAAGGGTGCGAGCGCTGCGGCAAGCAAATTGCCGATGGGAAACAAGCATGTAGCTGACAAGACCAGACCTTAGCGATCCATTCGCTGATCTCGCTTGCAGAGTAGCCCCAAGTCGGAGCCGCTGCCAAGGCCTGGTTATTTCACGAGTGTTCCAGAGGGGGTATCAGACGGGAGTAATGCCGAGGATCTGGATGCTGTTCTGGGCTTTAAGATTCTTGACGCTTGCATCAGCAGTTCGCCCTTCCAGATCGTTCAGATCCAGTTCGGCGACGACAGGAAGGAGACGTTCCTTGATCAGTTTGGCGGCGTGCTCGTTGTCCGGGCATTCGTCGCACTCAAAAACTTCGTTGGCTGTTTCACCGTGATCATCCACGAAAGTGATTTTCCACTTTTGCATCACTGCCTCCTCGAACAAACCCGTAAATGGGCTTACATCCATCTGGACTTTTACCCAGACCGATCGTTCAAACAGATTACGCCGTGCAAGCATGAAAAACACGGTCCCTGTAGGAGCGAAGCTTGCTCGCGAAGGCGGCTTATCAGTCAATAAACATGTCGACTGAAACACCGCTTTCGCGAGCAAGCTTCGCTCCTACAGGGGTTTTGCGTATTTCTTTAGTCGTTGCTTGGCTTGTTCACGGCCTGCAACACGTATTGCGGCAAGGCGAACGCGCCGATGTGGATTTCCGGATTGTAGTAGCGGGTGACGATGCCGCTACCGGCAAAGCGCTGTTGCAGGGTTTCGCGGGACAATTTGCGATAAGCGGTGTTGGTCGCGCCCCAGGCAAAGGTCATCGAGCCGCCGATGTAGGTCGGCACGGCGGCCTGGTAGAAGTGCCAGTCCGGGAACAGGCTGCGCAGGCGGCCGGCGGTGGTTTTGACTTCTTCGATCTGCATGAACGGCGTGCCGTTCTGGGTCACCAGGATGCCGCCTTCGTTGAGGCAACGACGGCAGGCCTGGTAGAAGTTTTCCGAGAACAGCACTTCGCCCGGACCGATCGGGTCGGTGGAATCGGAAATGATCACGTCGAACTTTTCAGTGGTAGTGGCGACGAAACGCATGCCGTCGTCGATCACCAGGTTCAGGCGCGGATCATCGAATGCACCCTTGGAGTGGTTCGGCAGGAACTCTTTGCACATGTCGACCACGGTGCCGTCGATCTCGACCATGGTGATGTGCTCGACGTTACGGTGTTTGGCCACTTCACGCAGCATGCCGCCGTCGCCACCACCGATGATCAGCACGCGCTTGGCGCTGCCATGCGCCAGGATCGGCACGTGGGTGAGCATCTCGTGGTAGATGAATTCGTCGGCTTCGGTGGTCTGGATCACGCCGTCCAGCGCCATGACGCGGCCCATGCGCGGGTTCTCGAAAATCACCAGGTGTTGGTGTTCGGTGCGCACTTCGTGCAGCAGTTTTTCCATGCGAAAACGCTGGCCGTAGCCTTCGTAGAGGGTTTCCAGGTAATCGCTGGTAGGAGTGTTGCTCATGGGAAGTGCTCCGATGAATGCGGTGGCAACGGACGGTTACCCGCCCATGATGGCCAATCGATCAGCTCGATTGCCCGGGAAAGGCGCGCATTCTACGTCGCGGAAGATGACAGGTCGAACCTTCTGACTCCACATACCTGTAGGAGCGAGGCTTGCCCGCGAAGGCGTCCGTGAGGTCGCCAAAAGCTTCGCGGGCAAGCCTCGCTCCTACAAGGAAGGTGGAAACCATCAAATACGCACATTGCCCCGTGGCCCGGCGATGGCCCAGATGATCAGGCCCAGGACCGGCAGCAGCAGGATCAGCAGGACCCAGATGATTTTCATCCCGGTGTCGGCGCCACTTTTCAGCACGTTGATGATTGCCCAGATGTCCAGGACAAGGATGATCAGGCCCACCAGGCCGTTGAACGTGGAACCCATGGTGTCGCTCCCTAAGCGTTGTGTGCCCTCTCAGGATAGTCGGCCCCAGGGGTTTCGTTTCATGCCATCAAACGTGGATGGCGACTTTCAGGGCTTCCAGGGAAGGCGCGGCAGCAATGCCGACCTCGGCGCACAGCTCGAGCACACGCGGTACGTCGTTGCCGTACACCAGCACCACTTGCAGCTCGTCGTCGAGCAACTGGCTGAAGTTCATCAGCGTATAACCGCCGTTTTCCTTGTTCATGCTGCCCATTTGCACCTGGATGCGATTGAGCGCGGTCAGCGCTTCGGTCTTGGCCAGTTGCTTGGGTTTGATGTTGAAATCCACGCCCGGACCAAACGAAGCGACGATCTGCGCGAACAGGTCCATATAGGTGTCAGCCTGGAACAGCACGGTTTCCGGCAGGCTGCCGACGACGACCCACTCGCCCAACGGAATCGGGAAGGTGTCGTCGTAGTTAATGTCCGGATTGGCTGTCAGAAAAGCCTCTGGATCGGCGTAGGCCTGGGCCGCTTCGTCGGCGATTTTGAGGATTTCGTCTTCGCTCATGCACCCGGAGCTGATTTTGCTGATGAGTTCGACGAGTGCGGCTTTCATGGGGGCGGAATCCTGTAGCGAGGGAATTTTGAAGGCGCGAAGGATAGCGCATTACGCCCCGCAGTTCCTGTGCGCGAGCGTGACCGGGAATGTTGACCCATATCAAGATCCGGCGCACGGGGCCGCGGCACAATGCTGGCACCTTGCCAATACTGTTTCCGCTATCAGAGAAGACCTCCATGGGTGCCTGGCTTAGCAACATCTCGCTGAAATATAAATTTTGGGCGGTCAATGCTGTCGCCTTCGTCACGACCCTGTTGTTGGTGCTGTATGCCGTACAGCTCGAACAACAGGCCCGCAGTCACGCATCCAAAGTGTCCGCCCAGGCACAGGCACGCCTGCTCGGCGCCTGGCCGGCCGGGCAAGCGCTGCCCAAGGCCGACAACCTGCTGACGTTCAGTCGCGGGCACGCGCCGTTGCTCAACGATCAACCCGTGCTGGAACTGACGGACAGCAACGGCTGGGTCGAAATCAACTCGATGCCGCTGTTCGGCGAAAACCCGTTGATGGGCGCCGAAGTGTTCGCGCGTGCCGACGGCCAACACATCGCCGTGATTGCTTATGGCCCGAGCCTGAGCCAGGTGTTCGAAGAACGTTTCGCCAACTACGCCGTGGCGGTGTTCATCCTGATGCTGGCGATGCTCGGTGCGTCGCAATTGTTGATCCGCTTTCTGCTCAGCCAGCTCAATACGTTGAAAGACGTCATGCTCCACGTCGAAAAAACCGGCGACCTCTCCGCCCGTGTGCCACTGGCCTGCACGGACGAAGTCGGGCAGATGGCCGGCGCGTTCAACGCGATGCAGGCCGGTTACCAGCGGGTGGTCAACACCGTCGCCAGCACCGCACGACAACTGGATGACGGTGCCGCCCGGCTGGCATCGAGCATGAACGAAGTGCGCCACGGCATGCTCGGTCAGCAAAGCGAGACCGATCAGGCCGCCACGGCGATCAACGAAATGACCGCCACCGTCTACCACATCGCCCAGCACGCCGGTGCCACCCGCGACCTTTCGAAAACCGCCGACACCCTGGCTGGCAGCGGCCAGGAAGTGGTCAGCCGCGTGCAGAAGTCGATTGCCGGGTTGTCCACTGGCGTCCAGCAGACGGCCGAGATGATTCAGCGTCTGGCCGAAGACAGCCAGAAGATCAACGGCGTGGTCAATGTGATCCACAGCATCGCCGAGCAAACCAATCTGCTGGCGCTGAATGCGGCGATTGAAGCAGCCCGGGCCGGGGAAATGGGTCGTGGTTTTGCCGTGGTCGCCGATGAAGTGCGCAACCTGGCCAAAAGCGTGCAGACCTCGACCGACGAGATCACCCTCATGGTTTCGGCGTTGCAGGCCGGAACGCGGGACGCGGTGGATTTCATGCAGGAAAGCTCGTTCAAGGCTGACGATTGCGTGCAACAGGCGCAAGAGGCTGGCGCCGCACTGGCCGAAATAACCAGCGCAGTGGCGCAGATGCGCGAAAGCAATACCCAGATCGCCGTGGCGGCGGAACAGCAGAGCCAAGTGGCGGAAGAGATGAATCGGGCGGTGGTGAGTATTCGCGATGTGACCGAGAACACCGTGAAGCAGACCGTGGACTCGGCGACGACCAGTAATGAGTTGGCGGCGCTGGCCGGGGAACTGAGTAAGGCTATAGGTCAGTTGAAACTTTAAGGGCCTCTTCGCGGGCAAGCCTCGCTCCTACAAGTCGTGCGCAGCCTTTGTAGGAGCGAGGCTTGCCCGCGAAGACGTCTGTGTGAGCAACATCAATTCCGAACATGAACACCTATCACTCCGATAGCCATCCTTGATTCGCCGCCCGCCCATGCCGCGCCTATTCTTCAATCATGTGTTCAACATGGATCGAGGATCAGCATCATGGGCAAACGTCACCCCAACCTTCCCGCCTGGCAATGGCGCGCTTACCCGGACAATCACCAGCACCCGGCCAATCTGGTGTTGCACCTGATTGCCGTGCCGCTGTTCATCGTGGCGTTTCTGCTGCTGGTTTGCGGGGTGTTCAGCCTGAGCTTTGCGAATTTCGCGATTGGCGTCATCGGCCTGCTCGCGGCATTGGGCCTGCAGCGCCACGGTCACAGCCTGGAGGCGCAAGCCTCCGAGCCGTTCAGTGATCGCAACGACGCGGTGTCGCGCCTGCTGGTCGAGCAGTTCCTGACCTTTCCACGGTTTTTCCTCAGCGGCGGCTGGTGGCGCGCCTGGCGTGAGCGCCACCGTCGTCACTGATCAGGCGAAAACCGTCACCGTCTGCCGGCTCATGGCAATCAACTGATTTTCTGCGTTCCACAGCTGCGCCGCCGCGTGACCGTAGCCGTCAGCGGCATGTTCGATTTCAACGAGGTATTTGCACCAGTCCAGCGTGCTCAATTCCAGCACCGGCTGGACGAATTCGATGGTCCAGGTCAGCGTGCTGCCCATCGCCGGTTTCGTCAGGTGCGGCATCAAGGATGGGGGCCAGGCGTCCACCAGTGCGAGGATATGCGCCTCACTGACCGCCTCTTCCTTCACATCCCCGCGCAAGCGCACCCAACCGCCCATCTCGCGGGATTTATTGCCGGTGAACGGCAAGCCTCCAACACTCCAGCGCATCGCCAGATGGCGCATGAATTCCGGCAGTACACCTTT
>NZ_JACNDU010000045.1:0-27820 GCF_017351735.1 Pseudomonas sp. FW300-N2A2
TACTCAGCCAAGGTTCTGGAGATGAGCCTGTCGTAAATCTGCAGGATGCATAACTCGATACAGTCTCGATAGGAAACCTATCAAGGACACTCTCATGTCTCTGTTCAAACGTTCAGTCACTGAGTTGTTAGGTACGTTCTGGCTGGTGTTGGGGGGTTGCGGCAGTGCGGTTCTGGCCGCGTCTTCTCCGCTTGGAATCGGAGTGCTCGGTGTGGCCATCGCGTTTGGTCTCACCGTACTGACCATGGCCTTCGCCATCGGCCACATCTCCGGTTGCCATCTAAACCCCGCCGTATCGGTCGGTTTGTCAGTCGGTGGCCGATTCCCCGCCAAGGAACTACCCGCCTACATCATCGCCCAGGTCATCGGCGGGATCATCGCCGCCGCGTTGATCTACTACATCGCCAGCGGCAAGGAAGGCTTCGACCTCTCCGCCGGCCTGGCCTCCAACGGCTACGGCGAACACTCCCCTGGCAAATACTCGATGGCCGCAGGCTTTGTCTGTGAGCTGGTGATGACGGCGATGTTTGTGCTGATCATCCTCGGCGCCACCGACAAACGTGCGCCGGCCGGGCTGGCACCGATCGCCATTGGCCTGGCCCTGACACTGATCCACCTGATCTCGATTCCCATCACCAACACCTCGGTCAACCCGGCCCGCAGTACCGGCCCGGCCCTGATTGTCGGCGGCTGGGCGATCGCGCAACTGTGGATGTTCTGGGTCGCGCCGCTGCTGGGTGCGGTGGTCGGTGGTGTGACGTATCGGTGGCTGGGCAAGGAAGGCACTTGACCCCATGGAGGAGGATCAGTCCTGTCGATAAGGCAAGGCGGTCCTCGCTTCCTCGGCATAGGCCAGGACGCCGAGACGCTCCTGATGAAGGAAGTCTTTGACGGCGGCTTTCAAGCCGGGATGGCGCAAGTAGTGCCAGGAATGGGTGATCACCGGTTCAAACCCGCGAATCAGTTTGTGCTCACCCTGAGCACCGGCATCGAAACGCTGAAAACCGTTGGCAATTGCGTAGTCCATCCCTTGATAGAAACACGTCTCGAAATGCAGGCGATCGAACTCCGCCAGACAGCCCCAGTAACGTCCATAAAAACTGTCGCCGCCCACCAGGCTGAAGGCCATGGCCACCGGCCGTGAGCCCTGTTTGGCCAGGACCACGCGAATCGATTGCGGCATGCGCTCGGCCAACAGACTGAAAAATTCCCGCGTCAGATAGGGCCTTTGCCGGCGCACCGCGTAGGTGTTGGCGTAACAGGCGTAAACGAAATCCCACTGCGCCTGATCCAGTTGCTTGCCTTCCAGCCACTCGAAATCAAACCCCTGCCCCGCCACTTGCTCGCGCTCTTTGCGCATCTGCTTGCGCTTGCGCGAACTGAGGACGTCGAGGAAGTCCTGAAAATCCCGATAGCCGCGATTTTGCCAGTGGTACTGACAGCCGATGCGCTGCAGCCAGCCAGGTTGTTCGGCCAGCGCCGCGTCGGTGAACGGATCGGTGAAATTGATGTGCGCACTGGAGAGTTCTTCGATCTCGAGGTAGCCCGGCAAACTCTTCAGCAGTTCGAAACCGTCCTCGACCGAGGCCGCCAGCAAGCGCGGTCCGCTGACCGGGCTGAACGGCACGGCGGTCAACAGTTTGGGGTAATAGTCGATGCCCGCACGCTCGCAGGCATCGGCCCAGGCGTGATCGAACACGTACTCGCCATAGGAATGCCATTTGCGGTAACTGGGCAGCGCGGCGATCAACCGGTCCCCGTCCATGTGCAACAAATGCTCGGGCTGCCAACCGGAATGCGCGCCGACGCTGCCACTGTCTTCCAGTGCACTGAGAAAGGCATGGCGCAGAAACGGCTGGGTTTGCGGCACCAGGGCATCCCAGGTGTGCGGGGCTATTTCGGACAGACGTTCCAGGCGTTGCAGCGGCATCACTTCCCTCTCCACTTCTTGGCGTAAAAGCCTCGCGAGTATCGCCTATCGAGGCGCAATCCACACTCGTGATCCGCCGACAGGGCCCGGAATAGAAAGTTCCTTCGCACTTTGTATCGTCATCGAGCCGCCATCACTTTGCCACTGCCTTGTCATAAACCATCGCGATACTGGCGCCAGTTTTTAGAGCGTCGGGTTCTTAGCCCGATCACTGTTTTCCGTCCGACATCGGTCGGTTGTGCCCTGGATGGCTAAGTCATCCCCTCTCATCTTCGGAGATTGATATGCGTCTTGCTTCCACGAAAACTGCGGCGGCCCTGTGTGGCGGTCTGCTGCTGGCCATGAGTGTTCCGGCCAGCGCCGCAGTCGACGCCAAACTGCTCGACATGCTGAAGGCTAACGGTTCGATTACCAACGCGCAGTACAGCGAGTTGCAAGCCGAGCTGGCCAGGGATCAGAAGGATCAGCAAATCGCCCGTCAGGCTCAGCAAGAGACTAACGAGCAGATCGCGGCCACCGCGAAGAAAACCGAAGCACTGAGCACCTTCGACCAGAAACTGGCGTGGGCTGCCAAGACCCAGTTCAAGGGTGACGTGCGTTTCCGCCAGGAAACAGTCAAGAACGACGGTGTTTCCAACACCGGTGACCAGGATCGTCAACGTATTCGCGTCCGCCTGGGTGCCTACACTGCAATCAACCCGCAAGTGGACACCGGCATCCGTATTGCCACTGGCAGCGACAACGACTCTCGTTCCACCAACCAGAGCCTGGATGGCAACTTCACCAAGAAGGATATCTGGCTGGACCAGGGTTACGTCGACTACCACCCTGACGCCATCAAGAATCTGCACTTGATCGGCGGCAAGATGGCGCAACCATGGGTGAGCATGGGCGACATCATCTGGGATAGCGACATCAACCCGGAAGGTCTGGCAGTGACTTACAAATACCCGCTGGGCGGCAGCACCGAGCTGTTCGGTAGCGCCGGCCATTTCACCCTCAAGGACAACGTCGACGGCGAAGGCAAGCAGTTCCGCCACGACCTGCGTCTGTACTCAGGCCAGTTGGGCGCGCGTTTCGCGATCACTGACAACCTGAAAATGACCTTGGGTGGCAGTCTCTACGCTTACGACAACGACAACGACATCAACAATACCTGTGCGGCGAACACCTGCCGACTGGCTATTAACGGCAACACGGCGAACGAGCAGTTCAAACTGTACGAAGGCTTTGGTCAGCTCGACATCGGCGGCCTGCCAATGCCATTGTCGATCTACGGTCAAGTCGTCAACAACGACGATGCCAGCAACGATCAGGACATGGGCTGGCTGGCCGGTGTCAAGACCAACGTCTTCGGCTTCGGCGTGGACTACAACTATCGTGACGTACAGCGTAACGCCGTGGTCGGCGCCTTCACCGACTCTGACTTCGCCAACGGTTTCACCGGTTCGCGCGGCAGCAAGTTGAAAGTGAGCTACGAGATCGACAAGAACTTCGCCCTCGGCGCGACGTACTTCATGGCTGATTCCGACTACACCAACGCCACCCTGCGGGACTCGAAAATCAACACCCTGCAACTGGATGCCGAAGCCAAGTTCTGATCCCTGCTACACGGTTCGGGCAAGGACGCCCAAACTGCTTTTACAAACTCGCGCTGCTGTATCGGTCCCCATCATCCGTCCGATTCAGCAGCGCGAGTTTTTTTATGCAAAAAAAAGATCGCAGCCTTCGCAGGCTGCGATCTTTTCATTTACCGCGACAACTCAACGCTTGCGCAGAATCACACTACCAATCGAATAACCGGCGCCGAACGAGCTGAGCACCGCCAGCGAACCCGCCGCCAGATCATCCTGGTTCTTGTGAAACGCAATCACCGAGCCCGCAGAGCTGGTGTTGGCGTAGGTGTCGAGAATCACCGGGGCTTCTGCTTCGGTGGCTTCGCGGCCCAGCAGTTTCCTCACGATCAAGTGGTTCATGCTGAGGTTGGCCTGGTGCAGCCAGAAGCGCTTCACGTCGCCGACGTTGAGCTGGTTCTCTTCCAGGTGCGCACCGATCAGCTCGGCCACCATCGGGCAGACTTCCTTGAACACCTTGCGGCCTTCCTGCACGAACAGTTTGTCCTTGGCACCGATGCCCTCTTCCGCCGCGCGGTTGAGGAAGCCGAAGTTGTTGCGGATGTTGTTGGAGAACTTGGTCAGCAGCTTGGTGCTGACCACGTCGAACTGGTACTTGGACGTCGCCAGGTCCGCTCGCTCGATGATCACCGCAGTGGCCGCGTCGCCGAAGATGAAGTGGCTGTCACGGTCACGGAAGTTCAGGTGACCGGTGCAGACTTCCGGGTTGACCATCAGCACTGCCCGGGCCTGGCCCAGTTGCACGCTGTTGGCCGCCGCTTGAATGCCGAAGGTCGCCGAAGAGCAGGCCACGTTCATGTCGAAACCGAAACCCTGGATGCCCAGCGCTTCCTGGACTTCGATGGCGATGGCCGGGTAGGCGCGTTGCAGGTTGGAGCAAGCGACGATAACGCCGTCGATGTCCGCCGCGGTTTTGCCGGCACGCTGCAAGGCTTGCTCGGCGGCGCCGATGGCCATCTGGCAGAGGACCGACCACTCGTCGTTCGAGCGCTCCGGCAGGCGTGGCGTCATGCGTTGCGGGTCGAGAATGCCGTCCTTGTCCATGACGAAGCGGCTTTTGATACCGGAGGCTTTTTCGATAAACGCGGCGCTGGATTCGGTCAATGCCTCGACTTCGCCACGGGCGATGGCGTCGGCGTTGTCGGCGTTGAACTGCGCGACGTAAGCGTTGAAAGACTGCACCAGCTCTTCGTTGGAAATGCTGTTGGCCGGGGTGTACAGGCCGGTGCCGCTGATGACGACGTTATGCATGGTCGTTTCTCTAATCTGTTCAGGCAGAAAGCATTGGCACCGACGTACCAATACATAAAGGGTCTGTTCCCGTCACAGGAAGCAAACCTGGCATCGCTTTATTCCGAACCGCCCGAACCTGTGGAGGCTCAAAACCGCGGGGCCGGCGTTTATAGGCGCGAAGTTTGCCATAAACGTTGGGGTTTGACCCTATTTGCGAGCCGATCGGCCTTACGATTCTGGAATTGACGGATGGGGTATGACGAACCTGTAGGAGCCAGCTTGCTGGCGATGGCGTCTTTGAAATCGCCATCGCCGGCAAGCCGGCTCCTACAAGGGTCGTGCTATGGCTCCACTTGGGTCCATTGCTTGTTCAGGCGTTTGTCGGAGATCGGCACCTTCGTCCCCAACTGCTGGGCGAACAGCGAAACCCGGTACTCCTCCAGCCACCAGCGATACAGCTCCAGCTGCGGATCGCGTTTACCTTCCTGGGCATGTTTGCTGGCGCGAGTCTGGTATTGAGTCCAGAGGCCGGACAACTCACCGCTCCAGACCCGATCCTTCTGCACCTGCGCAGCCAGTTTCTCGAAGCGCTGCTCGATGGCTTTCAGGTAACGCGGCAGCTCCTTGAGCCACTGCATCGGCGTTTCGCGGACGAAACCCGGATACACCAGATGACTGAGCTGCTGCTTGATGTCATTCAACGCCACGGCCTGCGCCAGATCGATCTTGCCCTTGAAGCGTTTTTGCAGGCCGTGCCAGAGCTTGAGAATTTCCAGGGTCAGCTTCGCCAGACGCTCGGCATGCTCGGTCCAGCCGCCGCGTTTGCGTTCGGCCAGCGCCGCCAATCCGGCGCCATCACGCGGCAACGGGTCTTCGCCGTCGAGGATGCAGCTGTCGAGACTGGCCAGCAGAATGTCTTCCACCAGACTGTCGACGCGGCCCATGTCGCGGTACATCAGGCCCAGCTCGGTCAGGCCCGGCAACTTGCCGCGCAGGAACTTCGCCGGTTCCGCCAGTTGTTGCATCAGCAGGCGCTGCAACGCGCGGCGATGCTGGAACTCGGCTTCGGCCGGCGTCGAGAACCGCCCTTCCTTGACCGTGCCGGCCTCTTCGACGAGCGCCGGATACACCGTCATCGACAACCCGGCGATCTTCTGTTGGGTCTTTTCCGCCACGGCGGCGAAGACTTTCGCCTCCACCGGTTGCTGACTTTTTGCCGTTTGCGGGACGGCCAGTGCGGCCTGGCTGGCTTCAGCGAATCGCGCGGTGAGCTCCGCCAGATCTCGTCCTTCGCCGAGGAACTTGCCCTGGCCATCGACGATTTCCAGGTTCATCCGCAGGTGATTTTCGACCTGCTGCGCCGCTTCGGCCCAGGCTTCATCGCTGACCCGCGCACCGGTCATGCGCAGCAACTCGCGCCCCAATGCCTGAGGCAATGAGCCCTCGGCAAAGGTCATGCGCTGCAACGCGGCTTTGACGAAGTCCGGCACCGGCACGAAATTCTTGCGCAACGCCTTGGGCAGGTTGCGCACCAAGGCAATGCACTTGGCCTCGATCACGCCGGGCACCAGCCACTCCAGACGTTCCGGCGGCAGCATCGGCAACAGCGGCGCCGGCACGCGCAGGGTCACGCCGTCACGCGGGTGGTTCGGTTCGAAATGGTAACTGAGCGCCAGTTCCAGATCGCCGATGTGCAAGGTGTCCGGGTAATGCAGCGCGGTGACTTCACTGGCCTCACGGGCCAACACGTCTTCTTCGCGCATGATCAGCAACTGCGGGTCTTTCTGGCTGTTGACCCGATACCAGCTGTCGAAGGTCGCGGTCTGGTGAATCTCCGCCGGCAGTCGCGCATCGTAGAAGGCGAACAGGGTTTCTTCGTCGGCCAGAATGTCGCGACGGCGAGCCTTGGCTTCCAGCTCGTCGAGTTGTTCCAGCAGTTGCTGGTTGGCGGTCAGGCACTTGGCTTTGGACTGAATCTCGCCGCGTACCAGGCCTTCGCGAATGAAAAACTCACGGGACACCACCGGATCGATCGGCCCGTAATGCACCGGCCGGCGACCGACCACGATCAGCCCGAACAAGGTGATCTGTTCGAACGCCACGACCTGCCCGCGCTTCTTCTCCCAATGGGGTTCGAAGTGGTTTTTCTTGATCAGGTGCCCCGCGAGCGGCTCGATCCAGTCGGCATCGATCTTCGCGACCATGCGCGCGTAGAGCTTGGTGGTTTCCACCAGTTCGGCGGTCATCAGCCATTGCGGGCGCTTTTTGCCGAGGCCCGATGACGGGTGAATCCAGAAGCGCCGCTGCCGGGCACCGAGGTAATCGCCTTCATCGGTTTTCTGCCCGATCTGGCTGAGCAGGCCCGAGAGCACGGCTTTGTGCAGCTTGGGGTAATCCGCCGGCTCTTTGTTCAGGCTCAGCTGCATGTCGCGGCAGATCAGGCTCAACTGACGGTGCGAGTCGCGCCACTCGCGCAGCCGCAGGTAGTTGAGGAAATTCTTGCGGCACCAGTTACGCAACGGACTGGCCGTCAGCGCCTGGCGCTGTTCTTCAAAACCACGCCACAGATTGACCAGCCCGGCGAAGTCCGAGTCCACGTCTTTCCATTGTGCATGCGCCTGATCCGCCGCTTGCTGACGTTCCGGCGGACGCTCGCGCGGGTCTTGAATCGACATCGCGCTGGCGACGATCAGCACTTCCTGCAAGCTGCCGAGTTTCGCCGCTTCGAGCAGCATGCGGCCCATGCGCGGGTCCACCGGCAGACGCGCCAATTGGCGCCCCAGCGGGGTCAGCTGGCTGTTGCGGTCCACCGCCGACAGCTCTTGCAGCAGGTTGAAACCGTCGCTGATGGCCTTGCCATCGGGTGGCTCGATAAACGGGAAATCGGTGATCTCGCCGAGGCGCAGATGCAGCATCTGCAAAATCACCGCCGCGAGGTTGGTCCGCAGAATTTCCGGGTCGGTAAATTCCGGGCGACCGATGAAGTCTTCTTCGCTGAACAGCCGTACGCAAATGCCTGGCTCAACCCGACCGCATCGACCTTTACGCTGGTTGGCGCTGGCCTGGGAAATCGCTTCGATGGGCAGGCGCTGGACCTTGGCGCGGTAGCTGTAGCGGCTGATGCGCGCGGTGCCGCTGTCGATCACGTAACGAATGCCCGGCACGGTCAGCGACGTTTCAGCGACGTTGGTCGCCAGCACCACGCGACGCCCCGGGTGCGACTGGAAAATCCGCTGCTGTTCGGCCGGCGACAAACGTGCGTACAACGGCAGGATTTCGGTGTGTTTAAGTTGCGCCTTGCGCAGCATGTCGGCGGCGTCGCGAATCTCGCGCTCGCCGGGCAGGAACACCAGCACATCGCCAGGGCTCTTGCGCTCGCTGCGTTCGAACGCGGCGATTTCGTCGAGGGTGGCGAGGATCGCCTGATCCACGGTCAGGTCATCCTCGACGCGGTTGCCCTCTTCATCCTGTTCCAGGGTCAGCGGGCGATACCAGGTTTCCACCGGGAAGGTGCGACCGGAGACCTCAACGATGGGCGCATCGTCGAAGTGCTTGGAGAAACGCTCCAGGTCGATGGTCGCCGAGGTGATGATGACTTTCAGGTCCGGACGACGGGGCAGCAGGGTTTTCAGGTAACCGAGCAGGAAGTCGATGTTGAGGCTGCGTTCGTGGGCTTCGTCGACGATGATCGTGTCGTAGCGTTCGAGGTAGCGGTCGTTCTGGGTTTCCGCCAGCAGAATGCCGTCGGTCATCAGTTTGATCAGCGTATTGGAATCGCTCTGATCCTCAAACCGCACCTGATAGCCGACCAGCGCGCCCAATGGCGTCGCCAGTTCTTCGGCGACCCGGCTCGCCACGCTGCGCGCCGCAATTCGACGCGGCTGGGTGTGGCCGATCAGACCGTGCTGGCCGCGACCGATTTCCAGGCAGATCTTCGGCAGCTGGGTGGTTTTGCCCGAGCCGGTTTCGCCGGCGATGATCAGCACCTGATGCTTGAGCAGCGCTTCCTTGATTTCATCGCGCTTGGCGGCGATGGGCAGGCTGTCGTCGTAACGAATCACCGGCAGGCTGGCGCGCCGCGCCAACACCTGATCACAGGACGCCTGCATGCGCGCCACCCACTGGGCCAGCTTGGCTTCGTCGGGTTTCTTGCGCAGCTCAAGCAACTGCCGACGCAGCCGGTGGCGGTCGGCGAGCATGGCGTGATCGAGGTTTTTCAGCAGTTTGTCGAGTGAAGGCGATTCGTCAGTCATCAGGTACGCAATAAGTCGTCTAGTGGCGCAGGGGGCGGATTGTCGCAGATTTAGAGGACAAGCGAGATCCCTTGTAGGAGCCGGCTTGCCGGCGATGGCGTCAGTGAGTCCGCTATCGCCGGCAAGCCGGCTCCTACAGGTCGGTGGTCACCTGCACGATGTCATTCGGTATCGAGGCCCTTGCGCCGATACGGGAACACATCGATCACCTTGCCCGCACGAATCGCCTCTTGCAGGCTTTTCCAGTAATCGGCGTTGTACAACTCGCCGTGCAACTGATCGAACAAGCGCCGCTGCGCGGAATCGGCAAACAGAAACGGCGGGAACTCCTCGGGGAACACATCCAGCGGCCCGATCGAATACCACGGCTCGGACGCCATTTCGTCTTCCGGCGTGCGCGGTTGCGGGATGTGGCGGAAGTTGGCTTCGGTCAGGAAGCAGATCTCGTCGTAGTCATAAAACACCACGCGACCGTGACGGGTGACGCCGAAGTTTTTCAGCAACATGTCGCCGGGAAAAATGTTCGCCGCCGCCAGTTGCTTGATCGCCAGGCCGTAATCTTCCAGCGCGTCGTGCACCTGCGCCTCGTTGGCGTTTTCCAGGTACAGGTTCAACGGCGTCATCCGCCGCTCGGTCCAGCAGTGGCGGATAAGCACCGTGTCGCCTTCCACCGACACGGTAGACGCCGCCACGTCCAGCAATTCTTCCAGACACGCCGGCTCGAACTTGCTCAACGGAAAACGGAAATCGGCGAATTCCTGGGTATCGGCCATGCGCCCGACGCGGTCGACGCTTTTCACCAGTCGGTACTTCTCGATCACCGTCGCGCGGTCGACGTTTTTCGACGGCGAGAAACGGTCCTTGATGATTTTGAACACGGTGTTGAAACCCGGCAGCGTGAACACGCTCATCACCATGCCGCGCACGCCGGGGGCCATGATGAACTGGTCGTCGGTGCTGGCCAGGTGGTTGATCAGCGCCCGGTAGAACTCCGACTTGCCGTGCTTGTAGAAACCGATCGAGGTGTACAGCTCGGCGATGTGTTTGCCCGGCAAGATCCGCCGCAGGAAACCGATGAACTCCGCCGGCACCGGCACATCGACCATGAAGTAGGAACGGGTGAACGAGAAGATGATCGACACGTCGGCTTCGTCGGTGATCAACGCATCGATCTGGATGCCACGGCCCTCAAGGTGCAGCAGCGGAATCGCCAGCGGCCATTGCTCATCGGTGGTGTAGATGCGCCCCACCAGGTAAGCGCCCTTGTTGCGGTACAACACCGAGGAAAACAGCTCGACGCTCAGCTCGGGATCCTTGCACACCCAGTCCGGCAGGTTCTCGCGCAGCTGTGCTTCGAGGCGACGCAGATCGCCCGCGAGGTCGGCGTAATCCTCGCTGAAACGGTAGTCGGCAAAAATGCTCGCCAACATGCCTGACAACTGCCCCTGAGGTTTGTAGGTGCGGGTTTGCGCGGCGCGCGCCCGGCGCAGGCTTGGCCGGGTGGTGTGGATGAACATGCAGCCATCGCTGATCAGGTCGTGGCTGAACAGCCCGCAGAAGATCGAGTTGTACCAGGTCTCGGACAGTTCATCGTCGAAGCGCAGGTCGATCAGGCTGATGTAGGCGCTTTTGACCAGTGGCCAGCAGCTGACATCCAGCGTGTCGGCGTCGAACGCGATGCGCAGCCGGTCCACCGTTTCGCTGACTTTATCTTCGTAGAGGTTGATCCGCGCCGCCGAGGCGATTTGCGTTTCCTGCCATTGGGCTTGCTCGAAACGCGCCCGGGCGCCGTCGGTGATCTGCCGGAAATGCTCGCGGTAATCGTCAAAGCCATCGAGGATCATTCGGGCGATGTCGGCGGCTGGCCATTGCTGCGGCATGGTGAGACCTCTACGGGAATTCGGAAGGCCTGAGCTTAGCCAGTGAACCGGGTGCAGGAGAAGCCTAATTTCGGTCCGAAAACGAATGAATCACTCATGGGCGCAGTTTTTTCAGACTTTTTTTAATCGACCGTTCGGTCAGCAAACGACCTCAAAAGTCACTCTCCATCCACTTAATCGATTCATCTACAGCCCTCTGATTATCAGGCGTACGGATCCAATCCACGGTCAGGCAAATGTCAGCCACCTGGTTTTCTGCTTTTTCCTGAAAGCCTGCCCGCCTGAAAAGTGCTCTCGAACTGGTCTTACCAAGATAATGGCACTTTGATATACACCCCGCGTTCACCCGCCTAAAAACAAGATCTTCGGTCCACGAGGACTACCTCTCAAAATGCCCAAGGAGCACATAAGATGCCTATAAGGAACATGCGCATAGGTTTGCGCGCGAGCTTGAGTTTTGCTGTGCTGGCCAGCCTGCTGGTGCTGGTCGGGATGTTCGGCCTGGGTCAGATGGCGACCCTGCGCGAGAGTGCATCGGTCATCGAAGAATCGTGGATGCCGAGCATCGAGAGCATCCATGACAGCGCGTCCAACATCGCCACCATCCGCCTGGAATCGTTGCGGTTGATCGCCAACAACCAGAGCGCTGTGCGGGAAAGGAGCAAAGGCATTCTCAACGCGCAACGCCAGGAATTGCAAAAGCGCCTCAACGACCACAAGACGCTGCTGTCCAGCGACCAGGAACGGGCCATGCTCGACAGCCTGAATGCCGCCGTTGCGAAGTACCTGGCCATCCTCGATCAGATCCTCGCGCAGATCGATGCCGGCCAGGATGAACAGGCCTACGCCCGCCTCAACAGTGAACTGGCCCCGCAGGGCATCGTGCTGGATAAATCCCTGGAATCGATGATCAGTTTCAATCAGCAAGGCGCAGATACCGCTGCGGACGCCGCCGCGTTGATGTACCAGCGCGCGCAATGGATCGTCGGCACGATCATCGTGATTGCGCTGCTTGCCACGCTGCTGTTGGCCTGGTTGCTGACGCGCAGCATCACTACGCCGATCAATCAGGCGCTGCAGGTCGCACGCCGGATTGCCGCGGGCGACCTCAGCGGACAGATTGCCAGCCACGGCAAGGACGAAGCCGCGCAATTGCTCAACGCCCTCGCCGACATGCAAGGCAACCTGCGCACGACCATTCGCGGCATCAGCGACTCGGCGCGCCAACTGGCGTCGGCAGCCGAGGAGATGAGTTCGGTGATGGAGGAAAGCACTCGCGGCCTGCAGCAGCAGAACGACCAGATCGAGATGGCCGCCACCGCCGTCACCGAGATGAGCACTGCGGTGGACGAGGTCGCCGCGAATGCCGTGTCCAGCGCCGAAGCCTCCCAGGCGTCGAACGAGGACAGCAAGCACGGCCACGTGCAGGTCACTGAAACCATCACCGCGATTCAGGGGCTGGTCAGCGAAGTGCTCGGCGCCTCGGAACGGGCCGAGGGCCTGGCGGTTCAGGCGCAGGACATCAGCAAAG
Source organism: Pseudomonas sp. FW300-N2A2 (assembly GCF_017351735.1). Lineage (NCBI taxonomy): Bacteria > Pseudomonadati > Pseudomonadota > Gammaproteobacteria > Pseudomonadales > Pseudomonadaceae > Pseudomonas > Pseudomonas sp. FW300-N2A2. Next base: position 12,462 of record NZ_JACNDU010000045.1, read on the forward strand.
TGCTGGAAGTGATTCGCGGCATCGCCGGGCAGACCAACCTGTTGGCGCTCAATGCGGCCATCGAAGCCGCACGCGCCGGTGAAGCCGGGCGCGGGTTTGCCGTGGTGGCCGATGAAGTGCGCTCGCTGGCGCAACGCACCCAGAACTCCACCGAAGAAATCGAGCTGATGATCAACAACATTCAGCACGGCACCGGGGCCACGGTGAGCGCGCTGCAAAGCAGTGCCGAACACGCCAGCCAGACCTTGCGCCGGGCCAACAGTGCCGGCAGCGCGCTGGAAAAAATCACCGCATCGATCTCGCAGATCAACGAACGCAACCTGGTCATCGCCAGCGCCGCCGAACAGCAAGCGCTGGTGGCCCGGGAAGTCGATCAGAACCTGGTGACCATTCGCGATCTCTCGACCCAGACCGCCGCCGGCGCCACCCAGACTTCAGCCGCCAGTCAGGAACTGTCGCGGCTGGCAATCGACCTCAACGGTCTGGTGACACGTTTCATAATTTGATGCCGGTTTTTCGGTTGCCATAGGCAAGGCTCTCGGCAACACTCTCGTCCCCATCAAGGAAGGAGTGCACCGTGAGCCCTGTCGATATCGTTCGTTTACTGTCGCTGGCGGCCATCTGGGGCGCGAGTTTCCTGTTCATGCGCATCATCGCCCCAGTGATTGGCAGCATCCCCACGGCGTTTTTCCGCGTGTCGATTGCGGCGGTCGGGTTGCTGATGATTGTCGGGTTGATGCGCATCAGCTGGGATTTCAAGGGCAAGCTCAAAACCGTGATGCTGCTCGGGGTGATCAACTCCGGGATACCAGCGACCCTCTATTCAGTGGCAGCCCAGGTGCTGCCCGCCGGTTACTCGGCAATCTTCAACGCCACCACGCCATTGATGGGCGTGTTGATCGGCGGCCTGTTCTTCAGTGAGCGGCTCACTGCGGCCAAGCTCGGCGGGGTGTTTCTAGGTTTGTTCGGTGTTGGCGTGCTGACCCGTGCCGGCCCGGTGGCCTTCGACCTGCAACTGCTGATGGGCGCCCTCGCCTGCCTGCTCGCCACCACCTGTTACGGTTTTGCCGGGTTCCTCGCCCGCCGCTGGCTCGATCAGGCCGGCGGGCTCGACAGTCGTCTTTCGGCACTGGGCAGCATGCTCGGGGCTACCTTGTTCCTGTTGCCGTTGTTCGGCTACAGCGTGATCAGCCAGCCACCGGCGAGCTGGGGCGGCTGGAGCGTGTGGCTGTCGTTGCTGGGATTGGGGCTGGGGTGCACGGCGTTTGCGTACATCATTTACTTCCGCCTGCTCAGCTCGATCGGGCCTTTGAAATCGATGACAACGACGTTCCTGATTCCGCCGTTCGGGGTGTTGTGGGGGGCGTTGCTGCTGGACGAGCCGTTGTCGATGGCGCATGTGTATGGCGGGGTGTTGATTGCGGCGGCGTTGTGGTTGGTGTTGAAGCCTTCGGTGATGAAGAAGGCTGAGGTGGTGGCCCGATAATCATGTGGTGTTGGTGATGACGCCATCGCCGGCAAGCCAGCTCCTACAGGGTTCGCGTGGACCTTGTAGGAGCTGGCTTGCCGGCGATAGCGGTGGTTCAGGCAACTACAAAGGTGACTGACTCACTTCGCCATCCACCAATCGCCGAATCCCCAGCGGATTCGCGTTCTGCAACGCCTCGGGCAACAACGCATCCGGGTAATTCTGGAAGCACACCGGCCGTAGGAATCGATCAATCGCCAGCGTCCCCACCGACGTCCCGCGAGAGTCCGACGTCGCCGGATACGGCCCGCCATGCACCATCGCCTCACAGACTTCGACCCCGGTCGGATAGCCGTTGAGCAAGATCCGCCCGACTTTTTCCTGTAGCAATTGCGCCAGCCAGCGGTATTCCAGCAGCTCTTCGGCCTCGCCGATCAGCGTCGCCGTCAATTGCCCGCGCAGGCCGTGCAGCGCCGCCGCGAGCTGCGCCCGATCTTCGACTTCGATGACGATGGTGGTCGGCCCGAACACTTCTTCCTGAAGCAACTCATCGCCCTTGAGCAGCAGGCTGACATCGGCCTTGAACACCTGCGGTTGCGCCTGATTGCCCTGCTGCGGTTTGCCCGCCAGGTGTGTCAGCCCCGGATGTTCGTGCAATTCCCCAAGGCCTTGGCTGTAGCTGACCAGCGCGCCGGCATTGAGCATGGTTTGTGCCGGCTGCTCGTTCATGTTGGCGCAGAACTGTTGAAGGAAAGCGCTGAACTGTGGCGAACGCAAACCGATGACCAAACCCGGATTGGTGCAGAACTGCCCGCAACCCAAGGTCACCGAACCGGCCAGTTGCGCCGCGATCTGCTCGCCCCGCACGGCGAGGGCTTCGGGCAACAGGAACACCGGGTTGATGCTCGACATTTCGGCGAACACCGGGATCGGTTGCGGCCGGGTCGCGGCCATGTGGCTCAGGGCATTGCCACCCTTGAGCGAACCGGTGAAGCCCACCGCCTGAATCGCCGGGTGCTTGACCAGCCACTCACCGACGCCACCGCCATAAATCATGTTGAACACACCGGCCGGCATGCCGGTGCGTTCGGCGGCGCGGATGATGGCGTCCGCGACCCGTTCGGCGGTCGCCATGTGTCCGCTGTGCGCCTTGAACACCACCGGGCAACCGGCGGCCAGTGCCGAAGCGGTATCGCCACCCGCCGTGGAAAAAGCGAGCGGAAAGTTGCTGGCGCCGAACACCGCCACCGGGCCGATGGCGATGCGGTACTGGCGCAGATCCGGGCGTGGCAACGGCTGGCGATCCGGCAAGGCCCGATCGATCCGCGCACCGTAGAAATCACCGCGCCGCAGGACCTTGGCGAACAGGCGCATCTGGCCGCTGGTGCGCCCGCGTTCGCCCTGGATACGCCCGGCCGGCAGTGCCGTTTCCCGGCAGACCGTGGCGACGAAGTCATCGCCCAGCGCATCGATTTCATCGGCGATGGCATCGAGGAACGCCGCGCGTTTTTCCGCGCTCAGGTTGCGGTAGATCGGGTACGCCGCAGCGGCGGCTTTGGCGGCCGCATCCACTTCGGCTTCAGTCGCCTGGAAGAAGGTGCCGGGCAGCGGCTCGCCGGTGGTGGCATCGAGGCTTTGCAGTTGCAACGTGCCGTTGGCGCTGCGCTGTCCGCCGATGTAGTTGTGTCCAAGTAACATAGTCATGAGGTAATTCCTGATCGATTGGCACAGACCTGTAGGAGCCGGCTTGCCGGCGATTGGCCTTCAAGCCTTGCATCGATCTCTCGGACGCAATCGCCGGCAAGCCGGCTCCTACAAGGGCGGATGTTCCGCCGGCTTTTAGAGCGAACGCACGTGGCCGATGGCCAACGGCTGGGCGCTTTCGCCGATGCCGTTTTCCAACGGCGCGCCAAACGCGTCGAGGCTGATCTGGAAGCGATCCCCCGGCTGGGTTTTCACGCCGTCGGCAAACGACAGCGTCGCAGTGCCGAAGTAATGCACGTGGACATCGCCCGGACGCAAAAACTGCGCGTATTTGAAGTGATGGAATTCGAGGTTGGCGAGGCTGTGGCACATGTTGTCTTCGCCGCTGAGAAACTCTTTTTCCCAGAGGGTTTCGCCGTTGCGGATGATGCGGCTGGTGCCCGCCAGGTGTTTAGGCAACTCACCGACGCGCAGCTCCGGACCATAGGCGCAGAAACGCAGTTTCGAGTGCGCGAGGTACAGGTAATTGCGCCGCTCCATGACATGGTCGGAGAACTCGTTACCCAGCGCATAACCGACGCGATACGGCAGACCGTCATCGCCAATCACATAGAGGCCGGTCAGCTCCGGTTCTTCCCCGGCATCTTCGGCAAACGGCGGCACCGGGAAATCCGCGCCGGGGCGCACGACGATGCTGCCGTCGCCTTTGTAGAACCATTCCGGCTGCGCGCCGACCTGTCCGGCTGCGGGTTTGCCACCTTCCAGGCCCCACTTGAAAATGCGCATGGTGTCGGTCATGCCGGCCTCAACGGCGCCATCCTGCTGGTGCATTTTGTCCCGCGCCGAGGCGCTGCCGAGGTGAGTCAGGCCGGTGCCGCTGATCAGGCAGTGCGCCGGGTCTTCGTGATCCAGCGGCGGCAGGACTTTGCCCTGCTGCAACAGTTGCGCGTAATCCGGGCCAGGTTCAGTGCCGCGTTGGGCCACTTCTTCTTGCAGGCTGCGTTGGGCGCGGATCGCCGCGAGAGCCAGTTCACGAGTGCTCCGGGTGCCTTTGAGCACCTGGACCTGCGAGCCCTCGACGACGCCGACCTGGCGCTCGCCGGCAGTGTTTTCAAATTGAATCAGGCGCATGACGGCCCTCCAGAAAGTCGTGAATGGCGCCGCTCACGAGCGGCGCCTCAAGGTCACTCGATGATGTTGAAGTCGCTCAGGTATTCATCGGAGATTTCCAGGCCCAGGCCCGGCTTGTTGTCGTCGAGCTGGATGTAGCCGTTGACCGGTTGCGGCTCGCCCTTGAACACGTAGTAGAAGAGTTCGTTGCCGACCTCGACGTCGAAGACCGGGAAGAACTCGGCCATCGGCGAGGCGGTGGTGGACATGGTCAGGTGATAGTTGTGCATCTGCCCCGCGTGCGGAATCACCGGCACCGACCAGGCTTCGGCCATGGCGTTGATCTTGCGCGCAGCGGTGATGCCGCCCACACGGTTGGTGTCGTACTGGATCACGTCGACGGCGCGGCGTTCCAGCAGGTCTTTGAAACCGTAGGAGGTGAATTCGTGCTCGCCACCGGAGATCGGCATGATCCCCATTTTTTTCAGCTCGATGTAGCCTTCGATGTCGTCGGCGATCACCGGTTCTTCGAGCCAGCGCGGTTCGAATTCGGCGAGTTTCGGCAACATGCGCCGTGCGTATTCCAGGGTCCAGCCCATGTAGCATTCGAGCATGATGTCGATGTCCGGGCCGGCCAGCTCACGCAGTGCGCGCACTTGTTCGATGTTCTTGCGCATGCCCGCCGGGCCATCTTTCGGGCCGTAGCCGAAACGCATTTTCAGCGCGGTGAAACCCTGGTTCAGATAGCCCTGGGCTTCTTCGAGGAACAGGTCGAGGTTGTCGTTGGCGTAGAGCTTGGAGGCGTAGGTCCAGATCTTTTCCTTGGTGCGGCCACCGAGCAACTTGAACACCGGTTTGTTGACCGCTTTGCCCATGATGTCCCAGATCGCGATGTCGATCGCCGAGATCGCCGCCATGCCGATGCCTTTACGGCCCCAGGCGTGGCTCTGGCGGTACATCTTCTGCCAGATGTATTCGTTGTCGAACGGGTCTTCACCAATCGCAATCGGCGCCAGGTAGGTGTCGATGATTTCCTTGGCAACGCGTGGCGCCAAGGCGCAGTTACCGATGCCGACAAGACCGGTGTCGGTCTCGACTTCCACCACCAGCCAGCCGTGGAAACGGAACGAACCCATGGCGTCGCCACGTTCGAACAGGATGTCGCTGGCGTTGGTGCAGAAGTGCGCTTGTGGTGGGACGACTTTGCCTTTCCACTCGAAAACGCGGGTACGGATTGCTTTGATTTTCATGAATTCAATTCCTTGCTAACGCTTGGGTAGTGATCAGCCAACCTGAGCCGGTGTGAGCTGCGAGGGGGATTTAGGGGTGTGGGTGCTGCGAAGTCGGGACAACAGGACGGCGCCGACAATGCCGACCAGGGCCAGGGCGAACATGCCGGCGCGGGGGTCGGCGAAGCTGGTTTCCATCACGGTTTTCAGGTTCGGCGCGACGAAGCCGCCGAGGTTGCCGATGGAGTTGATCAGGGCGATCCCGCCGGCTGCGGCGGCACCGCTGAGGTAGCTGGTGGGAATGGTCCAGAACAGTGGCTGCACCGAGACGAAACCGGCAGCGGCGAAGCAGAAGGCGATGACCACCGGAACCATGCTGGTGCCCAGCGCCGAGGCAGCAATGCCGAGGGCGGCCATGGTCAGCATGCACACGGCGAGGCGACGATGTTGCCCGGTGCGGTCGGCGTAGCGAGTGACGAGACGGGTCACGACCAGGGCGCAGATCCACGGTATCGCGGTGATCAGGCCGACGTTGAGGCCGACGTGGCCGTCGAGCAGCCCGGCGATGCGCGTCGGCAGGTAAAACACCACGCCGTACACGCTCATCTGAATGGTGAAATACGCCAGGCAGAATTGCAGCACCCGAGGGTTGCGCAGCGCACTGAGAAAACCATGGGGGCTGCTGTCTTTTTTCTTCGCGTCTTCTTCGCTGAGCGCGGTTTGCAGCGCCTGCTTTTCATCGACGCTCAACCACGTGGCATCGGCCGGGCGGTTGACCAGATAGAAGTACGCAGCGATGCCGACCACCGACGCCATCAACCCTTCGACGACGAACAACCATTGCCAGTTGGTCAGGCCGAACACGCCATGGAAGTCCAGCAACCAGCCCGACAGCGGGCTGCCCAGCACCAGCGCCAGGGGCAAGCCGAAATAGAACAGACCGAGCGCCTGACCACGGCTTTGTGCCGGGAACCAGTAGGTGAGGTAAAGGATGATCCCCGGGAAGAAACCGGCTTCGGCGACACCCAGCAGGAAGCGCAGGACGTAAAAGGTTTCGGCGTTGTGGGCGAACATCATTGCCGCCGACACCAGGCCCCAGGTGACCATGATCCGGCACAGCCAGACCTTCGCGCCGAGGCGGTGCAGCATGTAGTTGCTCGGCACTTCGAAGAACGCGTAGCCGATGAAGAAGATGCTCGCGCCGAACGCGAACGCGGCATCGCCCAAACCGGTGTCGGCCTGCAACGCGGCTTTGGCGAAGCCGACGTTGGAGCGATCGATGAAGGCGAGGATGTACATCAGGATCAGAAACGGCAGCAGACGCAGCCGGCTTTTGGAGATGGCACTGGACAGAGCCAGGGCGAAATCTGGACGAGTCATGTGAAGGTTCCTTTGCTGCCGGTATGTGCCTTGCGGAAGTGACAAGGCGGGCTTTTTGTAGTTGTAGAATCGTGCGATCGAGGCGGCTCGGGTGGCCGGCTCTGGTCATTCGATGGAGCGACTTTAGCCAGCGCACAGGGCGGCGGATAATCACTTATGCACATCCATCGATAACCTGGGGTGATAGGTAAGTGCGGTTATTGCCTAGATCGAGTTATCAGGCGCCCCCTAAAACAACTGTGGGAGCGAGCCTGCTCGCGAAGGCGATCTGACAGGCACATTGCAGTGACTGATAGAGCGCTATCGCGAGCAGGCTCGCTCCCACATGGGGTTTTGCGTTGATTGAACAACCTGGCAGCACCACGCATTACTGTAGGAGCCGGCTTGCCGGCGATAGCGGTCTGACAGTCGCCTTATGGGTGTCTGTCGGATCGCTATCGTCGGAACGCCGCCCGCAGCAAGCCGGCTCCTACAGGGGGATTGCGTGTGTCAGTGAGTTTTGTGGGGGGTCAGTAGTGGTTGGTGCCCATCCGGCAGGCGATTTCGAAGGCCTGGCGGATCGCGCCGGGGTTGGCTTTGCCCTGCCCCGCGATATCAAACGCGGTGCCATGGGCCGGTGTGGTGATGGGGATCGGCAAGCCGCCCTGCACCGTCACCCCACGGGAGAAGCCCATCAACTTGATCGCGATCTGTCCCTGGTCGTGGTACATCGTCACCACCGCATCAAAGGCGCTCGCATCGCCCTGCACCTTGAGGAAAATCGTGTCGCCCGGGTACGGACCTTCGGCCGCAATCCCCAACGCCTGCGCCGAACGTACGGCCGGGCCGATGATGTCCAGTTCTTCTCGACCGAACGAGCCGTTGTCGCCGTTGTGCGGGTTCAGGCCGCACACGCCGATGCGCGGTTTCGCCAGGCCGTTGCGTTTGAGCGCAGTGTCGATCAGCTGGATCGCTTCCACCACCCGCGCTTGCGTCAGCATGCCCGGCACCTCCGCCAAGGCCACATGCGAGGTCACCCGTGACGTCCAGAGGTTGTCGAGCACATTGAATTCACAGAATGGCCCGTGGAAATCCAGCAGCTCGGCGAACCAGTGCAACTCGTCGTTGTGGGCCATGCCGGCCATGTGCAGCGAGGTCTTGTTCAGCGGCCCGAACAGCACAGCGCCGGTGGTGCCGGCCTCGGTCAGGCGCAGGGCTTTTTCCAGAGTGTCGAGGCTGTAGCGGCCACCAATAACGCTGGCTTCACTGCGCGGGAATTCGCCGATGGTGTCGCCGCGAAAGTCATAGAACAACGGCGTGTCATCGACAAATGACAGCTGATCCAGCGACTCGACGCGACGGTACGGAAATTCCACCCCGGCGATGCGCATGCCGCGCCGCATTTCCGCCTCGTCGGCAATCAGGATCACGTTGGCCTGGCTGCGAACCTGAGGCTCGGCGAGCAGGCGTGCGATCAGTTCCGGGCCGATGCCCGCCGGGTCGCCCAGGACCATGGCGATGGTTGTCTTGCTCATGCTTCACTCCTCAAGGGTTCGGGCCATGTACGGTCAATGGCGCTAGGCTCGCAGCGATAAACCCGCTGCGCGTTGCTGTAGAACAGGCGCTCCTGATCCGCCCATGGCAGGTCAGCAACGATGGATTTGAAACCGCTGTAGATGTCGTCGAACGAGCCGCACAGGCTGTCTACCGGAAAGTTGCTGGCGAACATCACTCGCTCGGTGCCGAACATGGCGATCACTTCGCGCACGATCCAGGCATTGTCTTTGGCGCGCCACGCCTGCCCTTTCAGGCCCAGGCCAGAAACCTTCACCTGCACGTTCGGCCACTCGGCCAGTCGTGCCATCGCCAGACGCCATCCCGCCAGGCCTTCGGCGCTGCGGTCATTGGGCAACCCGGCGTGGTTGAGAATCAGCGTGGTGCCGGGAAAGTCCCGGGCCAGCCGTTCGGCTTCGTAGAGGTTCCACCAGGGTGTCTGCAAATCGAAATGCAGCCCCAGCCCTTGCAGCGCGGCGTAACTGCGGCGCCAGTGTTCATCGCTCATCAGGCTGCGCAGATGGCCCACCTGCGCCGTCGAAGTCGGGCCACCGGGTTTGTGGCGCACGCTGCGTACGCACTTGAAACTCGCCTGCTCGGTGAGCACCGCGATGGCGTCCGGATGATCGAGCCAGGCCTGCGCGACGATTGCATTCGGTACGCCATAACGCGCCGCCAAACCTTCAATGAATCGGGTTTCGCCAATCGGGTCTTGCGGGTCCCATTCGGTCTCGATGTACACCGTTTGCACGACGTTATGCGGCCCGGCATCGGCGAAGTAATCGTCGGGAAAATAGCGCCGCTTGATCGCGCTGTAGTCACCGTAGCGAAACGGGATCCTGGCTTCAGGCGCGAGCCACGGATGGTGATTGATCGTCGGGTCCCAGAAGTGGTGATGGGCGTCGATGATCGGCCCCGTATACAACTCAGTCATGGCGCACCTCGTCGAGGCTGATGAACAGCGTGGCGAAAACGAAGACCGCCGAACACGCCGCAAAGAAACCCAGCACCGGCGCGAATCCACCGGCCATTTGCAGGATCACGCCGACCAGGATCGGCACCGCAATCCCGCCCGTGCTGCCGGCCATGTTCATCACGCCGCCGATCAGGCCGACCCGCGCCGGCGCCGCCAGCAATGCCGGGAAGCTCCAGTAGAGGCTGCCCCACATCAGGAAAAACGCAGTCATGGCCAACAACGCCACGGCGGCAAAAGGGTTAGTCAGGGTCGGCAACAACAGAAACGCGCCGAGAGCCACCAGACCGGAAAACGCCAGCAGGCTCTTGACCGCCACACCGCGACTGACGCCTTTGCGGATCAGCCCGTCGCAGAGGAAACCACCGGTCAACGAGCCGAGCGCACCGCAGACAAAAATCACGAAGGTCGCCGCGCCAATGCCTTTGATATCAAAGCCGCGAGCCTGCGCCAGATAACTCGGGCCCCAGGTCAGCAAGCCGAAATACACCATCGCCCAACTGGCGCGGCCGATCAGCAAACCGCTCAGGGAACGGGCCGCAATGCCCAGGCCTTTGACCGGCACTCGCGCCGCTTTGGCTGCCGGCGTGGCGCGCCCGGCGTTGATCTTCTCGAGTTCTTCGGCATTCACTTGCGGGTGACTGGCCGGGTCATCGCGCAGATACCGCCGCGCCAGCCACGCCAGTACCAGCGTCGCGATACCGGCAATCACGAACGCCAGGCGCCATGAGTCCAGCGACGCGATCAGATAAGCAATGATTAGCCCGCCCAACGCCACGCCCAACGGGCTGCCGCTGTCCATCAGCACCGCGCCGCGACTGCGCTCGCTTGGCGCCAGCCACAACGAAATCAATTTGCCGCCCGACGGGAACAAGGGAGCCTCGGCGGCACCGAGTGCAACGCGGGCGAACAACAATGACAAGCCGCCCGTGGCAAATGCCGCCAACACTTGAAACGTCCCCCACAACCCGGTGGACCAACTGATGACCCGGTGCGGGCCGAAGCGGTCGATCATCCAGCCGCCGGGAATCTGCAACAGCGCATAGGCCCAGAAGAAGCTGCTGAGGATCAGGCCTTGCATGCTCGGCGACAGGGAAAACTCATGGGCGATGGTCGGCATCGCAATGGACAGCGACACCCGGTCGATGAGGTTGACCATGGTCAGCGCGAAGATGATCGCGAAGATCCGCCAGCGCACATTGCTGGCCTTGGTGGTGCCGGTCAGCGGTGTGGCCGCTGCGGCGGGTTGGGCAACTGCGCCGGGCAATTGCAGGGAAGCACTGGGACGAGCCATGGTGCGTACCTCGAATTTATTATTTTTGTGAAGTTGCAAACGCTGACCTGTAGGAGCCGGCTTGCCGGCGATGGCGGTGTGTCAGGCACCATCAATGTTGATTGATACGCCGCTATCGCCGGCAAGCCGGCTCCTACAGGGTTCGCGTTTTGCCGCGTTTTTCACGGCATTGGTGAGCACTATCGAAGGCTCACTGATAACCGTCTAATCAAAACTTGAAATAAGGCGATAGCCTCGGGTTATGTCATGCCCTGCTTTCAGGGGGCTTTCAATGGATAAGGCCTGCACACACTTTCCACTCAAACTGCTCTGGCGCAAGGCCTGCGGCGATCTTCACGATTTTCCCCGCCCTGAGCTATAACCCCAGGCTATCGGTGTATGTATTGTTTTGACTAGACGCGACGCCTGCGGCTTCCCACACTCGGGCCAGGCTTGCAGCTTTACCGCTTTGACAAGTCACTCATAACAACTACAAAAACGAGGCCCTTCCATGCGAAATGCATTCGTCCGTCGCACATCCCGTCTGTTTCTTGGCTGCACGCTGGTCGCCGCCGGCGCCCTTCCCGCTCTCGCTCATGCAGCCTGGCAACCAGACAAGAACGTCGAAATCGTCGTCGCTGGCGGTCCCGGTGGCGGCACCGACCAGCTCGGCCGTTTGATCCAGTCGATCATCACCACCCACAAGCTGCTCGACGTGAATACCATCGTCCTCAACAAGGGCGGCGGCAATGGTGCCGAAGCTTTCCTCGACCTGAAAATGAACAAGGGCGATCCGGAAAAACTGGTGATCGGCACCAACAACATCTACCTCTTGCCGCTGGTGTCCAAGCTCGGCTACCAATGGCAGGAACTGACCCCCATCGCCGCCGTGGCCGAGGACGATTTCATTCTCTGGAGCTACAAAGACGCACCGTGGAAGGACGCCAAGGGCTTCTACGAAGCGGTCAAGGCTGACCCGTCGAACCTGCGCATGGGCGGCAGCCAGTCCAAGGACGTGGATCAGACCCTGACCCTGCTGTTGAACCAGACCACTAACAGCAAACTGGTGTACATCCCGTTCAAGAGCGGCAGCGAAGCCGCGACCCAACTGGCCGGCAAACACATCGCCGCCAACGTCAACAACCCCAGCGAAAGCATCAGCCAATGGCGCGGTGATCAGGTCGAGCCGCTGTGCGTGTTCAGTAAAGAGCGCATGAGCTACACCGAGAAAGTCGCCGGCGACAAATCCTGGGCCGACGTGCCGACTTGCCACGAACAGGGCCTGGGCATCGATCAGTACCGCTTCCCGCGCACCGTGTTCATGCCCGGCGAAGTCACCGCCGAGCAACGGGCGTTCTATGTCGAGCTGATGCGCAAAGTCACCGAAACCCCGGAGTTCAAGGCCTACGTCAAACAGAACGCACTGGTGCCCACCTTCCTCGAAGGCGAGCCGCTGACCGCCTACATTGAGAAAGACACCGCCCGCGTCACCCCGGTGTTCAAAGAAGCCGGCTGGCTGAAAAACTGAGTTGCCGACGGCCGTCCGCCTGCGCACGGCCGTCACCTCTGGAGGTGTCTTCATGTCCCATTCTTCGGATTCACCGGCGCTGGTCGGTACCCGCTGGGTCGAACTCGGCCTGACTGTCTTCACTGCGCTGATCGGCGTGGTGGTGATGTTCGGCAGTGTCGAACAAGGTATCGGCTGGGGCGATTCCGGCCCCGAGCCGGGTTACTTCCCCTTCTACATCGGCCTGATGCTCAGCGCCGCAAGCGTGGCCAACGGCGTGTTGACCCTGGTGCGCTGGCACGCCCTGAGCATTGCATTCGTCAGCCGCAGTGCGTTCAAGCAAGTGTTGTCGGTGTTCATCCCGATTGCGCTGTTCGTGGGCGCCATGCCGTTCACCGGCATCTACGTGGCGTCGGCCTGCTTCATCGCCTGGTTCATGTGGCGTGACAAGGTCCGCGCCAAGCCTTACGGCAAACTGATGATCGGCAGCGTGTCCCTTGGCGCGGTGCTGGCCAGTTACCTGATTTTCGCGCTGTGGTTCAAGGTCCCGCTGGATGCCGGCCCGATGGGCGACTGGATTGCCCTGGCCGGGAGAAATTTCAAATGAGCGAGTTCGATTCCCTGCTGCAAGGCATGAACCTGATCCTGACCCCGGGCCACATCGGCCTGATGGTGATCGGCGTGCTACTGGGCATTCTGGTCGGCGTACTGCCCGGCCTCGGTGCCCCCAACGGCGTGGCGTTGTTGCTGCCGCTGACGTTCACCATGTCGCCGGTGTCGGCGATCATTCTGCTGTCGTGCATGTATTGGGGTGCGTTGTTCGGCGGCTCGATCACCTCGATCCTGTTCAACATCCCCGGTGAGCCCTCATCGGTGGCGACGACCTTCGACGGCTACCCGATGGCCCGCGAAGGTCGCGCCGCCGAAGCCCTCACCGCCGCCTTCAGTTCGGCACTGATCGGCGCATTGGCCGGGGTGTTGTTGCTGACGTTCCTGTCGACCAAGATCGCCGCATTCGCCATGTCGTTCAGTTCACCGGAGTTCTTCGCGGTGTACCTGTTGGCGTTCTGCACCTTCATCGGCATGAGCAAGAACCCGCCGCTGAAAACCGTGGTGGCGATGATGATCGGTTTCGCCATGGCGGCGGTCGGCATGGACACCGTATCGGGCAACCTGCGCCTGACCTTCGACCAGCCGATCCTGATGACGGGCATCAGCTTCGAAGTGGCGGTGATCGGCCTGTTCGGCATCGGTGAAATCCTTTGCACGGTCGAGGAAGGCCTGGTGTTTCGCGGCGAGCATGCGCGCATTACACCAATGGTGATTCTGCGTACCTGGGCCAAGTTGCCGCGTTACTGGTGGACGATTGTGCGCAGCACGCTGGTTGGTTGCTGGATGGGCATCACGCCGGGCGGCCCGACGGCGGCCTCGTTCATGAGCTACAGCCTGGCGCGGCGCTTCTCGAAGAATCGCGAGAACTTCGGCAAGGGTGAACTCGAAGGCGTGATCGCCCCGGAAACCGCTGACCACGCCGCCGGCACCAGCGCCCTGCTACCGATGCTGACCTTGGGCATTCCCGGTTCCGCTACGGCAGCGGTGATGCTCGGTGGCTTGATGATCTGGGGCTTGCACCCTGGCCCGACGTTGTTCGTCGAGCAGCACGATTTTGTCTGGGGCCTGATTGCGAGCATGTACCTGGGCAACGTGGTGAGCCTGATCGTGGTGCTGGCCACCGTGCCGCTGTTCGCTTCGATCCTGCGCATTCCGTTCTCGATCATTGCGCCGATCATCATCATGGTTTGCGCCATCGGTGCTTACTCGGTGCACAACTCGTTCTTCGACGTGGTGCTGATGCTGGGCTTCGGCGCGCTGGGTTACTTGTTCAAGAAACTCGGTTACCCGATTGCGCCGCTGGTGTTGGCGGCAGTGCTGGGCGACAAGGCTGAGGATGCGTTCCGTCAATCGATGCTGTTTTCTGACGGCCACTTGGGGATTTTCTGGTCCAACCCGCTGGTGGGCAGCCTGACCACGGCGGCGCTGCTGATGCTGTTCTGGCCGCTGATTTCCAAAGGGTTGAGCAGCCTGATGGGCCTGCGCAAACCTCACGTCGCCAAGACCAAATCGGTGCTGTGACACGGCAATGCTGGCAACGCCTGACATTTGTTGTCAGGCTTGCCGCAGTCTTTTTCGCGAGCGCGGCCCATGACCCGAATTCCTGATGCCAATGTGATCCACAGTCGACTGCGTCTGCGCCAATTGCGGTTGATGCTGGCGTTGCAGGAACTCGGCTCGCTGCGCCGCGCCGCCGACCACATCGGCATGACCCAACCGGCAGCGACCAAGATGTTGCACGAGGCCGAGGACTTGCTCGGCGTCGAACTCTTCGAACGTCTGCCTCGGGGCATGCGCTCTACCCCGTTCGGGGAGACCGTCATCTACTACGCGCGCATGGTGTTTGCCGAACTCAGCGGCATGCGTGAAGAACTGGTCGCCCTGGAATCCGGCAACCTCGGGCGTGTCGCCGTCGGGGCGATTCCGGCGTTGGCCTCGGGGTTGCTGACCCGCACCATTGCCACCTTGAAGAAAAGCCATCCACGGTTGTCGATGAGCATTCAGGTCGACACCAGTGATGTACTGGTGCAGGCACTGTTGCAGGATCAGCTCGACATTGTGTTGGGGCGGATTCCGGCGGGTGCGCGGGCCGAAGAATTGCTGTTCGATAGTTTGGGTGAAGAGGAGCTGTGCGTGATTGCCGGTGCGCAGAATCCATTGGCTCGGGAGAAGAACCTGAGCTGGGCGGAATTGCAGAACATGACGTGGGTGTTGCAACAGCAACCGAGCCCGATGCGCGCGATCATCAATCAGGTGTTTCACAATGCGCGGGTCGACATTCCCAGCAGTATTGTTGAAACCACGTCGATCATGACCTTGCTGTCGTTGATCCAGCAGACCGACATGCTCGGCGTGACGCCGGTGTCGGTGGTCGAGGATTATCCGGGGCGTGATTTGCTGGCGGTGTTGCCGATCAAGTTTGAAGCGCGGTTGCCACCGTATGGGTTGATTACCCGGCGTCATCGTATTCAGTCTTCGGCGATGCAGGCGTTTATGAATTCGGTGCGGGCTGAGCATGCGTTGAGTAAGTAGGCCTTTGGGTATGCGTATATATCCGTTGCTTCGGTAAC